>NZ_JBKOTX010000333.1:0-3786 GCF_047086965.1 Roseovarius halophilus (ex Wu et al. 2025)
GTTTCGGTGGCGGTGGCGCTGGCCGACAAGATCGACACGCTGACCGGGTTCTGGGCGATCGACGAGAAGCCCACCGGGTCCAAGGACCCGTTCGCGCTGGGCCGCGCGGGGCGGGGGGGGGTTTGGTTTGTCGTGGGGCAGGCCCGCCCCGGCGCCGGATGTTCCCGCCAGCGCCCCGGCGATGTCGCGGTACGCCGCCGCCGCGGGGCTGTCGGGTGCCTCCATGACCAGCGGGCGCCCGGTATCGCCCCCGTCGACGATGGCCGGGTCCAACGGGATGCTGCCGAGGAACGGCACGCCGATGTTTTCGGCGATCCGCGCGCCGCCGCCCCCGTGGAAGATATGCGTGATCTCGCCACAGGAGGGACAGGTGAAGCCGCTCATGTTCTCGATCACGCCGAGAACGGGCACGTTCACCTGCTCCAGCATCCGCAGGCCGCGCCGCGCGATCTTGAGGCTGACATCCTGCGGCGTGCTGACCACCACCGCCCCGGTGAGCGGGAACGCCTGCGCGAGGGTCAGTTGAATGTCGCCGGTGCCCGGCGGCAGGTCGAGCAGGAGCACGTCGAGCTGACCCCACGTGACCTGCGTGACGAACATCTGCAGGTATTTCGTCACCATCGGACCGCGCAGGATGGCGGGCTTGTCGTCGTCCGACAGCATGGCCATCGAGATGACCTTGATGCCCTGCGCCTCGGCGGGGATGATTCTTTTCTCGGCGGACATGGCGGGCGGCTGGTTGCCCGCCAGCCCCAGCATTCCCGGGATGGACGGGCCGTAAAGATCGGCGTCCACGACCCCCACGCGGAGCCCCTGCGCGGAGAGCGCGGCCGCGAGATTGGCCGTGACGGTCGATTTCCCGACACCGCCCTTGCCGCTGCTGACGGCGATCAGGCGGCCGATACCGTCGAGCGGGCCGGCGCCCGCCTGCTGTCTGGAGTCACTCATGTTGCTATCCTTGGCTGCGCTTGTTTGTCGGCGCGGTCGCGTCGCGTACCGCCGGACCCGGCGCGAAATTGGCGCAGAGCCGCCCGATATCGCCCGGGGCCAGATCCGAGGCCACGCAGGCGCAATACCCGCCGCAGGGGCGGTTTTCGTAGTGGGTGCAATCGTCGCAGGTGCCGAAGGCACGGCTGCCGCGTTGCTGGGCCAGGTCGGCCGACAGCGCGGGCAACAGACGTTCGAGCGCCGCCCGGTCACCCGCCGTCAGCCCGGCAAGGGCGGCTGTCAGGTGGCGCAGCGGGTCCTGCGCGAGCATCTCGTGACCCGGCCCCGTCACCTCGAACTGGACACTGCGGCCGTCGCGTTCGGAGCGCCGCCGGCTGAGCAGGCCGCGCGCCTCGAGCGCCTTGATCGTCTGCGAGGCGGTGCCGCGGGTCGTCGCCTGGAAGCTGGCGAAGGCCGAGGGCGTTCGCGACGCGCTGTTGGCCCGCGCGAAGAAACGCAGCGCCGTCCATTGCGCGGCCGTCAATTCGGCCCCCGAATCCTCGCCCCGGGCGGAACGGCCGATATGCACCAGTAATTCGGCGAGTTCATCCGGGCGCCGGGTCGTGTCATTGCCTGAAGTCATGGGAATTTAATAGCGATTCAAAACCGGTTTGACAAGCCGGGATCGTCGGATATGATTTCGAATTGAAACCAACTACGGGGACGGCCCGATGAACAAGCCCTTTGTGCCAAGTGACCCGGCCCGGCCGGCGCATACCGACCGGCCCGATTTTCTGAGTCGCGACGAGGAGGCGCGCCTGGCCCGCGCATGGCGCGACCACGGCGACGTGGCCGCGCGCAACCGACTGGTGACGGCATTCACGCCGCTGGTGCTGTCGATCGCGAAACGGCATTCCCGGGCGCGACGGCTGGATGATCCCGACCTCGTGCAGCAAGCCCATATCGGGCTGCTGAAGGCCGCCGACGGGTTCGACCCCGACCGCGGCTTCCGGTTCGCGACCTACGCGGCGTGGTGGGTGCGCGCGGAGTTGCAGGAATATCGCCTGTCCACATGGTCGCTGGTCGCGCGGGGGCGATCGGCGCGGGCGCGCAAGGCGTTCTTCAACCTGCCGCGGCTGGAGGAAGCGACGGAATGGCGCCCGGGCGAAACGCCCCGGGAGCGCGACGCGCGCATCGCCGCGGACCTTGGCGTGAACATGGCCGAGCTGGACCGGATGCGCCGGCAATTCGGCGCGCAGGACAGCTCGCTCAATATCGCGGCGGCGGATGGCGAGGGCGACGAGATCATCAACCTGTTGCCCGATCCCGAGGCCGACGTGGAAGCCGACGTTGCCACGCGGCACGACCGCGAGGTGCTGCAGCGCAACCTGACGCACCATTTCCGGCAACTCCCGGAACGCGAACGCGATATCGTCATCGCCACGGTGCTGCGGGATCCGCCGATGACCCTGAACGAGCTGGGCGAAAGCTATGGCATCTCGCGCGAGCGTGTCCGCCAATTGCGGGAGCGCGGCCTAGGCCGGCTGCGCGAGTTTCTGGCCGAGGACGCGGCAGCGGCGACGGAACTGTCGTGACGGGACCGTGGGCGCCAACGGCGCCGAAACGACCATGGCCGTTTCGCAAAACGGCAGTTGGCTGGCTTTGAAATGGTGCCCCCAGAAGACACCACAGTCTTGTTGCCGGTTGTCTCGTACTGTTCATTGCGGACATTTTTGAACAAATGATTTGATCAGGCCTCGCATGTTGTACGGCTGCCCTCCGTACGCGATCAGAGCGGCGCATTGTGGCCCGGCAAGCGCCACCCCGGGCGGGCGGTAGCGCCCGACCCTGACGCCGTGATTGACGCCTGGGATGCAGGAAAGCACCGAGGCGACGAGCGCCGCCGAAAAGCCACCGTATGTTGCTGGCCAAGACGCCTACAGCGCTGGCGCGCCGATCGACGCCACCCCCCCGCAAGGAAGAGATACTCTACGCCGACCGCTACCCCGGGCCGCGGGAATGCTGGCGGCATGGATGGCTTCATGCCAAGGCGCGGTGCGAACACGTTCACCGGCCGAACGGGACGGCGAGCTGAAGATGGCGCGCGGTCGAAACATTCTGACAGCGGGACAGATGCGCAAACCGCGACCGGGCCGGCAGCAGGACGGCGGCGGCCTCATCCTGCACAAGACGGAAAACGGCGGCCGTCGGCCCTGGCGATATTCTTTCGCCGGACGCCGGCGTGAGCTGGGGCTTGGCGGCCTTGATGCGGTCACACTGGCGCAGGCGTGCGCAACGCGGCACAAATGGGCCGCGGTACTTGCCGATGGGCGGGACCCGATCTCCGAACGGGATCGTGGAATCAACGGCCGGCGCACGGAACTGCACCATGCTGATCCAACATTTGCCGAGATCGCGGAGATGGTCTTCGAGGCATGCAAGGCCGGGCTGCGCGAGGATGGAGAGAGGGGGCGCTGGTGGTCGCCGCTACGCCTGCACTCTGGCGGCAGCTCAACGGGTACGGATCCTCGGTTCGCTGCTTGAAATTCGTGATCCTTGCCGTCATGCGGCCGGGGGCGGCACGATGGGCCAGTTTCTCCGAAATTGATGAAACGGATGCGGTCTGGACCGTGCCGCCGATCGAATGAAGGCGCGGGAGGGAAAGGCGCAACCGTTCCGCGTCCCGCTCACGGAGGCGAGCCTTGAAATCGTGGCGAGATGCAAAGAAGCGGCGCCGATGCCGGTACCGCGCAAGACCACCGCGCGGCCACCCTTTCGGCCAGCCGGCGCCAAAGCCTCGCGGCGCAATGGGGCGCCCAGGTGCGCCGCAGGATCGAGCAGTCGAAGCGCTATCCGCGC
>NZ_JBKOTX010000334.1:0-3781 GCF_047086965.1 Roseovarius halophilus (ex Wu et al. 2025)
CCGTCCGCCGCGGACCGCGCGCGGGGAACGGGCCGCCCCTCGCGGCGCGACCGCGAGAACCGCGCGGCTTTCCTGCGCGAGATCGGGGCCTCGCCGCTTGCGGATGACCCCTCGGTGGACTAGCTAGGCCCGAGAATAATCTTCGGAACGCCCATGACCTATATCGTCAACGACAACTGCATCGCCTGCAAATACACCGACTGTGTCGAGGTCTGCCCCGTCGACTGTTTCTACGAGGGCGAGAACATGCTGGTGATCCACCCCGACGAATGCATCGACTGCGGCGTCTGCGAACCCGAGTGTCCCGCCGACGCGATCCGCCCCGACACCGAGCCCGAGATGGAAAAATGGGTGGAGTTCAACCGCAAGTACTCCGAAAAGTGGCCCGTCATCATCACCAAGAAGGACCCGCTGCCCACCGCCGAGGACATGGACGGCAAGCCGGGCAAGATCGAGCTATTCTCGGAAAACGCGGGCGAGGGCGGCTGATACCCGATTCGTGACGTGCGTTTCCGCAATGCATTGATCTGAAACGATAAAATGCGACCCCGGCCATGCCGCGCCGCGGCGCTTCCGGAAATGGCATTTTTGTGTTAAACTTCGTCCCGATGCTGCGAAAGTGTTGACCCGAGATTTGCATGGAAAGCCTGACGGGACTGGTTTGGTCCCGCCGGGTTTTCTGTCGCCGGAACTCTGCCACCCGGGGAACGGACCCACGCGGGCGGCGCCGTTGGAAGGAAGCCATGAGTAAGAAATCGCAATACAAGCCGAACCAATTCGTGGTGTACCCGTCCCACGGGGTGGGCCAGATCGTCTCGATCGAGAAGCAGGAGGTCGCGGGCTTCGAACTGGAGCTTTTCGTGATCTCCTTCGACAAGGACAAGATGACCCTGCGCGTGCCCACCAACAAGGCCGATGAGGTCGGGATGCGCTCTCTGTCGACGCCTGATGTGGTGGCCGACGCCATGAAGACCCTGCGCGGCAAGGCCAAGGTCAAGAAGGCCATGTGGTCGCGCCGGGCGCAGGAGTATGAACAGAAAATCAACTCCGGCGACCTGATCGCCATCGCCGAGGTCGTCCGCGACCTGCACCGGGCCGATGACCAGCGCGAGCAGAGCTATTCCGAGCGCCAGCTCTACGAGGCCGCGCTGGAACGCCTGACCCGCGAGATCGCCGCCGTGAAAAACGGCGACGAAACCGACGCGGCCAAGGAAATCGACGAGGTCTTGGTCAGCCGCGCCGCCTGATCTTTCGGGTCGGGCTGTTGCCAAACCGGGAAAGCCGCGGTCCAGGGAACGCGGCTTTCGCAGTTTTTGTGGCGCCGGTTGCGGTGTGCGCCCGTCAGGCCAGCGCGCGCCAGCCGATATCGGTGCGGTTGACCCCCTCGGGCCAGTCGATCCGCTCGACCATCGCATAGGCGCGCGTCCGGGCCTGCGCCAGGGTGGCGCCACGCGCCGTGACGTTCAGAACGCGCCCGCCGCTGGCGATGATGCCGCCGTCGTTTTCGGCGGTGCCGGCGTGAAACAGCATGTGCGAACTGTCTTCGGGCAGGTCGTCCAGCCCCTTGATCGCGCTGCCTTTCTCGTAGGCGCCGGGATATCCCCGGGCGGCCATGACCACGGTCAGGGCATGATCGTCGGCCCAGTTGACCTGTGTCTCGTGCAGCCGTGCTTCGGCGCAGGCCTGCATCAGGTCCAGCGCCTGCGCGCCCAGCCTCATCATCAGCACCTGGCACTCGGGATCGCCGAAGCGGACGTTGTATTCCACCAGCCGCGGACGGCCCTGCGCGATCATCAGCCCGACGTAGAGCACACCCTGATAGGGCGTGCCGCGCCGGGCCATCTCGGCCATGGTCGGGCGCACGATCTCGTCCATGGTGCGCTGCGTCACGGCATCGGTCATGATCGGGGCCGGGGAATAGGCCCCCATGCCGCCGGTATTGGGGCCCGTGTCGCCGTCGAAGGCGCGCTTGTGGTCCTGCGCGGTGCCGATGGGCAGGGCGGTTTCCCCGTCGCAAAGCACGAAGAACGAGGCCTCTTCGCCGGTCATGAACTCCTCGATCACCACCTCGGCTCCGGCCGCCCCGAATTCACCGGCGAACATGTTGTCGATGGCGGCCAGCGCCGTTGCCTCGTCCATGGCCACGATCACGCCCTTGCCCGCGGCCAGCCCGTCGGCCTTGACAACGATGGGGGCGCCTTGTGCGCGGATATGGGCGCGGGCGGCCTCGGCCTCGGTGAAATGGGCAAACCCGGCGGTCGGGGCCGCACAGGCGGCGCAGATGTCCTTTG
This sequence comes from Roseovarius halophilus (ex Wu et al. 2025), assembly GCF_047086965.1. Taxonomy (NCBI): domain Bacteria; kingdom Pseudomonadati; phylum Pseudomonadota; class Alphaproteobacteria; order Rhodobacterales; family Roseobacteraceae; genus Roseovarius; species Roseovarius halophilus (ex Wu et al. 2025). The sequence continues at coordinate 2,292 of NZ_JBKOTX010000334.1, forward strand.
TGAAGGATTTCGAGGTTTCCAGCCGCGCCGCCTCGGCCGAAGGTCCGAAAACGGAAAGTCCGGCGGCGCGCAGCCGGTCCGCGATCCCGGCGGCAAGGGGCGCCTCGGGCCCGATGATCACCAGGTCCACGGCATGGTCCGCGCAAAAGCTCGCCACGGCCTCGCCGTCGAGGATGTCCAGCTCCGGGCATTCGGCGATCTGCGCGATCCCGGCATTTCCGGGGGCCACGATCAGCCGGTCGCACTTGGGGTTCTGCAGGATGGCCCAGGCGAGGCTGTGCTCGCGCCCGCCGCTGCCGAGGATCAGGATGTTCATGGTCGCTTTCCCTTTGGCTGCGGGCCTTTTAGGATCGGGGCCAAAGCAGCACAAGGGCGCCGCACATGGACCTGATCGACGAGCCGGACAAGGCGGGCAACACCCCGGAATTCACCGTCAGCGAACTGTCGGGCGCGGTCAAGCGCGCCATCGAGGGCGAATTCGGCCATGTCCGCGTCAAGGGCGAGGTCGGCCGTGTCGTGCGCGCCCGGTCGGGGCATCTCTATTTCGATCTCAAGGATGACCGCGCGGTCCTGGCCTGCACCACCTGGAAAGGCCAGGTTCCCGGCCTGAGCGTGGTCCCCGAGGAAGGCATGGAGGTCGTGGCGCATGGCCGCATGACCACCTTTGCCAATCAGTCGAAATACCAGATGAATGCCACCGAGGTGGCCGTGGCCGGGGTCGGCGCGCTCATGGCGATGCTGGAGAAACGGCGCAAGGCGCTGCAGGCCGAGGGGCTTTTCGCACCCGACCGCAAGCGGGCGCTGCCATTCCTGCCGCAGGTCATCGGGGTCGTGACCTCGGCCCAGGGGGCGGTGATCCGCGACATCCTGCACCGCCTGGGCGACCGCTTTCCGCGTCGGGTGCTGGTCTGGCCGGTCGCGGTGCAGGGCCGCGACTGCGCGCCGCAGGTGGCCCGTGCGATCGCCGGCTTCAACGCCATGACGCCGGGCGGGGCGCTGCCCCGGCCCGACCTGCTGATCGTGGCGCGCGGCGGTGGCTCGATCGAGGATCTATGGGGCTTCAACGAAGAGGAGGTCGTGCGCGCGGCGGCCGCCAGCGCCATTCCGCTGATCTCGGCCGTGGGCCACGAGACCGACACCACGCTGATCGACCATGCGGCCGACCGGCGCGCGCCCACGCCCTCGGCCGCGGCCGAGATCGCGGTGCCGGTGCGGCTGGACCTGATCGGGGCCATCGAGCAGCTGGATATGCGGCTGAACCGCGCCGTGACCGAGAGCCTGCGCCTGCGCAAGCAGCGGGTCGGCGACCTGGGCCGGCTGTTGCCCCGGCCCGAGACGCTGGTCGAGGATGCGCGCCAGCGGCTGGACTACTGGTCGGAAAAGCTGGACCTTGCGCTGAAGGGCCGGGTGACTTGGGGCGAGCTGCGGCTGAGTCGCGCGGCGGGCAGTCTGCGGCCCGGGCTGCTGCAGGCGCGGCTGGACCGCGCGCG
>NZ_JBKOTX010000335.1:0-3774 GCF_047086965.1 Roseovarius halophilus (ex Wu et al. 2025)
CAGCCATCCTGAGCCCGGGGGGCGAGTCTCAGGAGAAACCGCCCTCAAACCACGGAAGACGGGAAAACGTCCTTACAAACAGACTTCTTCAGCGACCTGTTAAGCGCGGTGGCGCTTATGCCGTAGACATAGCGCAGCACCACGATCCCGACCTGGATCAGCACCATCGCCAGCGCCAGCCGGCGCACGGCCCGCTGAATTCGCCCGCGTCCAGCGCGCCCGATTGCAGCGCCTGGAACGTGGCCGGGCCGCTCATCGCCTTCATGGCCATGCCGATCTCGGCACACATCTCGCTGGCCAGACCGGTCGGGCGGTATCTCGTGCCCCTGAGGTCGTCGACCGACGTGATCTGGTCGCGGCACCGGCCGAACCATTGCGGCCCCGAGTTGCTGCAAAGGAACGGCTTGATGCCGAACCGACCGTCCTCTGCTCATACAGCGCATGGCCGCCGCCATCAACCATCCCGCCCACCTGTTCATCGGCGCGCAGGCCGAAGGGCTGCGAACCGAAAAGCACGATGCCCTTGGATGTCGAGCCCCGGTAGGCCGGCACCGCATGGTAAAGATGCGCCACGCCTTCCGACACCGCGTCGCCCCCCCTTGCCCGGCACGATCTCGCCCGCGGCATGCAGTTTCACCTCGAGCCGCGCGACCGAAAGCGTGGTGATCCGGTCGGCCAGCGTCGTCGCCGCCGTGCCGATGGCACCGGCCTAGATGTGAAGTCTCATTAGGTTGTTCACCTGAAGCGGGGTTAAGCTGCAATCGCCAAACTACTCCCAACGACCCCGAAAGATGAACAACCCGAATCAGAATACCCGTCTCACCGCGATCATGGCGCGTCCGCCAGCAGCGCGCGGGTCCGCGGGCAGGGCGTACCGTCGTGGAACGCGTCGATGATCCGGCCGAAAACAGGCCCGCCGCCTGCCGCGTCGAAAAGCGTCGCGCAGGACCGCATCTTGAGCGCGTCCACCGGCCCGAGGATCGCCTCGGGCGCCGTGCCGGCATGGGCCAGCATGGCCCGCGAAATCTCGGTCAGCCGCGGGCCCAGCACGCGGTGCGCCAGGTAGGCGCGCGCCTCGCACAGGTCCGCGATACCGAAATACGTCGCGGTGGGCGACCGGCCCAGCCCGCGCAATTGCGGCAGGACGAACCAAATCCAGTGCGTCGCCTTGCGCCCGGCGCGGATCTCTTCCTGCGGGGCGGGCCAGACGCCCGCCTGCGCCTTTGTGAACCTTTCCAGATCGGATCGGGACGCCCCCGCCATGTCCATCCTTTCATCTTGCCCCGAAATACTCCGGGGGGATCGTTGAAATCCGACGGATTTCAACGTGGGGGGCAGCGCCCCCCGCCCGGCCCCTCACACCGGTATCCCCGGCAGGTTGAGCCCGTGCTCCCGCGCGCAGTCGCGGGCAATGTCATATCCCGCATCGGCGTGGCGCATCACGCCGGTGGCCGGATCGTTCCACAGCACGTTGGCGATCCGGCGGTCAGCGTCCGCGGTGCCGTCGCAGCATATCACCATGCCGGAATGCTGGCTGAACCCCATGCCGACCCCGCCACCATGATGCAGCGACACCCATGTCGCACCGCTGGCGGTGTTCAGCAGCGCGTTCAGCAGGGGCCAGTCGGACACGGCATCCGATCCGTCCTTCATCGCCTCCGTCTCGCGGTTGGGGCTGGCCACCGACCCGCTGTCCAGATGGTCGCGCCCGATCACGACGGGCGCCTTCAGCTCGCCGGTGCGAACCATCTCGTTGAAGGCCAGCCCGGCCTTGTGCCGCTCGCCCAGGCCGATCCAGCAGATCCGCGCGGGCAGCCCCTGGAAGGAAATCCGCTCGCGCGCCATGTCGAGCCAGCGATGCAGGTCCGCGTGATCGGGGAAAAGCTCCTTCATCTTGGCATCGGTGCGGTAGATGTCCTCCGGGTCGCCCGACAGCGCGCACCAGCGGAACGGGCCGACGCCGCGGCAGAACAGCGGGCGGATATAGGCGGGCACGAAGCCGGGAAAGGCAAAGGCGTTTTCCAGCCCCTCCTCCAGCGCCACCTGCCGTATGTTGTTCCCGTAATCCAGCGTCGGTACCCCGGCGTTCCAGAAATCGACCATCGCCTGGACATGCACCCGCATCGAGGCGCGGGCGGCCGCCTCCACTGCCTTGGGGTCGCTTTCCTGCTTCGCACGCCATTCGGCCACGCTCCAGCCCTGCGGCAGGTAGCCGTGGACAGGGTCATGCGCGCTGGTCTGGTCGGTGACGATGTCCGGGTGCACGCCGCGCTCGACCAGTTCCGGGAAGACATCGGCCGCATTGCCGATGAGCGCCACGGATTTCGCCTCGCCCGCCTTGGTCCAGCGGTCGATCATGTCCAGCGCCTCGTCCAGCGAGCGGGTGATCTCGTCGACGTAGCGCGTGCGCTTGCGGAACTCGGCGCGGCTCTCGTCGCATTCCACGGCCAGGCAGCAGGCCCCGGCGAACACGGCGGCCAGCGGCTGCGCCCCGCCCATGCCGCCCAATCCCCCCGTCAGGATCCAGCGCCCCCGCAGGTTGCCGTCGTAGTGCTGGCGCCCGGCCTCGGCGAAGGTCTCGTAAGTGCCCTGCACGATGCCCTGCGACCCGATATAGATCCACGATCCGGCCGTCATCTGGCCGTACATCATCAGGCCCTTCTTATCCAGCTCGCTGAAATGCTCCCAAGTGGCCCAGTGCGGCACGAGGTTGGAATTGGCGATCAGGACGCGCGGCGCGTCGCGGTGGGTGCGGAACACGCCCACCGGCTTGCCCGACTGCACCAGCAGCGTCTGGTCGTCGTCCAGCCCCTTCAGCGTGTCCACGATGCGGTCGAAATCCTCCCACGTGCGCGCCGCGCGCCCGATGCCGCCATAGACCACCAGCTCGTGCGGGTTCTCGGCCACGTCGGGGTGCAGGTTGTTCATCATCATGCGCATCGGCGCCTCGGTCACCCAGTGCTTGGCACTGATCTCGGCGCCGGTGTCGGGGTAGATGTCGCGGGTATTGTGGCGCGGGTTGGTCATGTCGCGTCTCCTTTCATGCGGCCAGCAGGTGGCCGGCGATGATGTTGCGTTGAATTTCGGAGGACCCTTCGTGGATGCGCATGCTCCGCAGGTCGCGGGTGATACGCTCGATCGGGAAATCGCGGGTGTAGCCATAGCCGCCGTCGATCTGCGGCGCCGTGTCGGCCACCATGTCCGCGGCCTCGCCGGCCTTCGGCTTGGCCATCGCCGCCGCGTCGGAAAAACCGCCTGCCCAGCCCGCGCCGGCGCGCGGCCTGCAACGCCAGCGCCATGTCGGCCAGCATCCAGCGGATGCCCTGTTTGGCGGCGATGAGCCCCGATTCCGTGGCGCGGCAATGCGCCGTCAGCGCCGAGGCGGTCGAGCCGCAGCCGCCCGCCACGATCTTGACCGCGCGCAACTGCGCCGCCGCCGAGATGCCCGACCCACCCATTTCCTCGGGCAGGTTCGCGCCCGGCATCCCGGCGTCGGCCAGCACGCACAGCTGGTCATGAACGAAGCCGGCGGTTTCGTCGACCTCGGCCGCTTTCGGGGCGATGCGTCTCCTGACGATCCGCTCCGGCAGGTCGCAGAACAGCCGTTCCTCTTCGGTCAGCATGTGGAAAAGACCGCTCATGCCACCAGCGCCTCGCACCTCGAGGGCGCCAGCGTGGCCGCGTCCACGCCGCAAAGCGCCTCCAGCACGGCGCCCGCCTCGGCGCCGAGGATGATCCGGTCAGCGGGGCGGCTGAGCTCGGCGCCGCGGGTAT
>NZ_JBKOTX010000336.1:0-3758 GCF_047086965.1 Roseovarius halophilus (ex Wu et al. 2025)
AGCCCGGCGGGCCCCGCCCCCACAACCGTCACGCGCTTGCGGGTCGCGGCCCGGGCGATGTCGTGCGGCATCTCGGCCTCGCGCCCCGTCGCCGCGTTGTGGATGCACAGCGCCGCGCCCCCGTGATAGATGCGGCCAAGACAGTAGGTCGCGCCGACGCAGGGGCGGATGTCCTCCTCGCGCCCCGCCGCGATCTTGCGCACGATATGCGGGTCCGCGATGTGGGCGCGGGTCATGCCCACCATGTCAAGCTGGCCGGTGGCCACCGCGTGCCGTGCCGTCGCCACGTCGGCGATCTTGGCGGCATGCAGCGTGGGCATCCCCACCTCGTGCCGGATACGCCCCGCGAAATCCAGATGCGGGGCCGAGCGCATCCCCTGCACCGGGATCACGTCGGCCAGGCCCGCGTCGGTATGGATACGCCCGCGGATCACGTTGACGAAATCGGCCAGCCCATCATCCTTCAGCCGCCGGGCAAACGCCACGCCTTCCTCGGCCGGGATGCCGCCCGGCGCGTCCTCGTCCGCGACCAGCCGTATCCCCTGCACGAAATCCGGGCCGACACGGTCGCGACAGGCGCGCAGGACCTCGGTCGCGAAACGGATACGGTTCTCGAAGCTCCCGCCCCACGGCGCGTCCTGCGCATTGGTCAGCGGGCTCATGAACTGGTCCATCAGGTGCCCGTAGCATTCGAATTCCACGCCATCGAGGCCCGCCGCCTTCATGCGCTCGGCGGCGTCGGCGTAATCGGCGATGATCCGGGTCACGTCCCAGTCCTCGGCCACCTTGGGAAAGGCGCGATGCGCCGGTTCCCGGTCCGGCCCGGCCCCCAGCGACGGCAGCCAGTCGCCCGTGTCCCAGCGGGTACGCCGGCCCAGATGCGTCAACTGGATCATCACCGCGCAGCCGTGATCGTGGCATTCGTCGGCAAGCCTTTTCATCCAGCCGACCACCTCGTCGCGGTAGGCCAGTATGTTGCCGAAAGCCGGCGGGCTGTCGCGCGACACCACCGCCGACCCCGCCGTCATGGTCAGCGCGACGCCGCCCTTCGCCCGCGCCACGTGGTAAAGGCGGTAGCGGTCCTTGGGCATCCCGTCCTCGGTATAGCCCGGCTCGTGACTGGACATCATCAGCCGGTTCTTCAATTCCAGGTGCTTGAGCCGATACGGCTGCAACAGCGGATCGTCAGCCATGCCTCACCCCGTGCTGGCGGCCCAGTCCCAGTACATGTCGCGCACACGGCGCGTCATCGGGCCGATCTGGTAATTGCTGTCCTCGAAGGCGGTGACAGGCGTCACCTTCATCATGTTGCCCGACAGGAAGATCTCGTCGGCATCATGGAAATCGTCGAAGCTCATGACGGTCTCGTGCACCCGGATTCCGTCGGCGCGCAGGTTCTCGATATGCCGCGCCCGGGTGATCCCGGCCAGGAATGTGCCGTTGGGGACCGGCGTGAAAACGTCGCCGTCCTTCACGGCAAAGACATTGGCGGTCGCCGCCTCGGCCACGTTGCCCAGCGCGTCCGCGACCAGCGCATTGCTACACCCCTTCGCCCGCGCCTCGGCCAGCATCCGCGCGTTGTTGGGGTAGAGACAAGCCGCCTTGGCGTTGACGACCGCATCCTCCAGCACCGGGCGGCGGAACCGCGTGCGGGCCAGCGTGGCGGCATGGTCGTCCGGGGCCATCGGGATTTCCTCGAGGCTGACGGCGAATCCCGTCTCGCCCCCTTCCTTCGGGACGATTGCCGACATGCCCCCCTCGATCGCCCAGTACATCGGGCGAATATAGACGGCCGCATCCGCCGGGTAGGCCGACAGGCCCTCGCGGATGATGTCCACCATCCGCTCGGCCGTGACGGTCGGCGTCACCATCAGCGCGCGGGCCGAATCGTTCACCCGCGCGCAATGCCGGTCCAGATCGGGGGCCAGCCCATGGGCGAAACGCGCGCCGTCGAAGACATTGCTGCCCAGCCACATGCCATGATCGGCCGCACGCATCACCGCGATGTCGCCGTCATGCCACACCCCGTCGAAATAGGTCCGGATGTTCCGCCCCGTCGCCATTGTCTGCCCTCCCGTCTTTCCGCATGAAGCCTAGGCCGCGGCGCTGACAGGGTCCAGAGGATGCGGACACAAAACACCGCCGCGATACAAGGGCAATACCGACGCGATACCGATGCGCCGATCACTGCCCCCGCACCCTGATCGTCGCCCCTGCCAGTTCCTCGCTGAAGGGCACGGGCAGCGGCGTCCTGCCCAGCCGCGCGCGATAGACCGGCAGGCTTTCGGCCACCCGCATCACGTAATTGCGCGTCTCGCGGAACGGGATGTGCTCGATCCAGTCGATCACGTCCACCCCGCGGCCGCGCGGATCGCCGTAAAGCTCCATCCAGCGCGGCGGGCGGGCCGGACCTGCATTGTAACCGGCTGAAATCATGACGATATTACCGCCAAACCGCTCTGCCAGCCCGGCCAGGTAACCCGCGCCCAGATCGGCGTTGTACCGCCAGTCGGACAGCACGCGGCCCGGCGCGTGATCCAGCCCCATGCCGACCGCGACCTCGCGCGCCGTGCCGGGCATGAGCTGCATCAGCCCCTCGGCCCCCGCCCCGCTGACAACGCCGGGGTCGAATTCGCTCTCGCGCCGCGCGATGGCCAGTACCAGCTCCTCCGGCACCGGCAGGTTACCTTCGGTTAACGGATGCAGCGCATAATAAGGGGCCGGCACAACGAGACCGCGCCGCGCCGCCGCCTTGCCGACCATCACCTGCAGATGGGGCTGCTCCAGCTCCTCCAGCATCGCCCCCATCAGCGCCAGGTCGTCCGGCCCCAGCGTCTCCGACAGCCGCACGAAGAACCGTTCGGCCAGCGTCAACCGCCCCATGGACAGCGCCAGCACGCCGACCTTGTACAGGTCGCTGTCGGTGAACGCGGCCACGCGCCAGTCAACGCCGCGCTGCGGCCCTGACGGGATCCCGTCAAGGGACACCCCGCCCTCCTCGGCGGCAAGGATGCCGTAAAAGCTCGTCGGATGCTCGGCGCCCAGCAGATACGCGTCTCGCGCCGCGGCCGGATCGCCCGCCGCATCAAGCGCCCGGCCCATCCAGTAGCCGGCACGACCCAGCGAAATCGGGGTTTGCACGGCGGAACGCAACCGTTGGAAATGGTCCAGCGCCAACCCCGGCGCATCAAGGTAGCGCAAGGCCACATAGCCCGCTAGCCACTCCAGATCGGCGAAACGCGCCCCCGCGCTCAACTGGTGAAAGGCCGCCAGTTCATAGGCCGTCTCGGCATTGCCCCGCCGCATCTCGGCCCGCGCCAGCGCGCGGCGCCACCCCGACCACCGTTCGGCCCGGCCCAGCCCCCCGGCGATCCGGCTCTGCCGCAGGATCACCTCGATGGCCCGGTCGCTCTCGCCCTCCGCGATATGGCGATTGAACACCGCATGCGCGATCCCGGGTGCGCTCCGGGCGTCGGGCGGCAGCGCCCGCAGCAGGTCGTCGACCTCGCCGCGCCCGTCCTCGATTCGCTGGCGGATCTCGGCACGCTCCCGCGCCACCTCCGGCACCAGTGGCAGCATCAGCGCCATGTCGCGCAATCCCCGCCACAGCGCCATGTCCAGCCGCGCGGCGTGATGCGGCGCCAGCAACCCGCCATGCGCTCGACAAGTGGCGGCGCTTCGGCCTGTCCACGGCGCCCGAGGAGATCGTGAAGCGCAACCGCGAGTCCACCCGCTCGATCATCCTGGCCGACGTTGCC
>NZ_JBKOTX010000337.1:0-3748 GCF_047086965.1 Roseovarius halophilus (ex Wu et al. 2025)
ACCGCGACCGAGACAAGCCCGCGCGCGCCGCGGGCGCGCCCCGCCGGATGCGCGGGTCAGTCCCCCCCGAGCAGACGGTCCGCCTTCTTGCGCACCAGCACGCTGCGCAGGTCGTGCATCGCCAGCAGCAGCGCGTCGGTGACTTCCTCCAGCTGGGCGTCGGTGGCCCGCGACTGGGCCCAGTGGGTCGTCAGGTTCAGGTGGTCCACGGCGCGGTGGATGTCGTCGATGTCCCGCGCGGCCAGCACCGCGGCGCGTTCCTCCATCCAGTCGCGGATCACCGCCAGGTCGGCCTCGCTCAGCTCCCGGTCGCCGTGGGGCTTGATCTGGCCGTTGCGGATGTTGACCACGGCGATCTGGTCCATCTCGATGCGCCGCTGGCGGTTCCCGGTATCCACGCGGAACACGAACGCACCGTTCTCGCGAACCCTGAAATAATACTCGGGCAGGTCACCATCGCTCATCCCGGTCCCTCATGCCAGTGCCGCGCAGAACGCCTGTATCCGTCCGCACGCGTCTTCCAGCGCGGCGTCGGACGTAGCGTAGCTGACCCGGAAGTTCGGCGAAAGCCCGAAGGCCGCGCCGAAGACGACGGCGACGCCCGTTTCCTCCAGCAGCGCGGTGGCGAAGGCCTCGTCGCTGTCGATCAGACGGCCGCCTTTCGAGGTCCGCCCGATCACCCCGGCGATGGACGGGTAGACATAGAACGCGCCGTCCGGGGTCGGGCAGTCGACGCCCTCGATCCCGTTCAGCATCCGCACCACCATGTCGCGGCGGCGCCTGAACACGGCGTTGTTCTCGGCGATGAAATGCTGCGGCCCCGTCAGCGCCTCGAGCGCGGCCCACTGGCTGATCGTGCAGGGGTTCGAGGTGGATTGCGACTGGATCTTGCGCATCCCGCCGATCAGCACCTCCGGGCCGGCCGCGTAACCGATCCGCCAGCCGGTCATCGCGTAGGCCTTGCTGACGCCGTTGCAGGTCAGCGTGCGGTCCGCCAGCGCGGGCTCGACCTGCGCGGGCGTGCAGAATGCGAACCCGTCATAGGCAAGGTGTTCGTACATGTCGTCGGTCAACACCCAGACATGGGGATGGCGCAACAGGACGTCGGTCAGCGCCTTCAATTCGTCCCATGAATAGCCCGCGCCGGTCGGGTTGCTGGGCGAATTGAAGATGACCCACCGCGTGCGCGGGGTAATGGCCGCCTCCAGCGCCTCGGGCGTCAGCTTGAAACCGGTCTCGATGCCGGCCGGCGCGATCACCGGCTCGCCGCCGGCCAGCAGCACCATGTCGGGGTAGCTCACCCAGTAGGGGGCCGGGATCACCACCTCGTCGCCGGGGTTCAGGGTGGCCATCAGCGCGTTGTACAGGATCTGCTTGCCGCCGGTGCCCACGCTGACCTGCGCGGGCGTGTAATCCAGCCCGTTATCGCGCTTGAACTTGGCGCAGACGGCCTCCTTCAGCTCCATGATCCCGTCGGCGGCGGTATAGCGTGTCTTGCCCTGTTCGATGGCGCGGATCCCGGCGGCGCGGATGTTTTCCGGCGTGTCGAAATCCGGCTCCCCGGCGCCGAGGCTTATCACGTCGCGGCCGGCCGCCGTCAGTTCCTGCGCCAGCGCCGAGACAGCCATCGTGGGCGAGGGTTTCACGCGCGAAAGTGTCGCGGACAATGGATTCATGTCGCCTCCGAGTGGAATGAGCTTGCGCGATGTCTTAGAATGCGCACAGAATTCGTTCAAGCGCGAAGACCCGAAAGGAAGGACACCATGAATTCGCCGACCCGCGACAGTTGGTACGACCCCGAATCCACCACCTTCGGTGACCGCGTGGCAGGGGCGCGCGAACAGGCCGGCATGAGCCAGGCCGAGCTGGCCAAGCGCCTCGGCGTCAAGGTCAAGACGCTCAAGGGATGGGAAAACGACCTGTCCGAGCCGCGCGCCAACAAGCTCTCGATGATGGCCGGGCTGCTGAACGTGTCCCTGCTGTGGCTGCTCAGCGGCGAGGGCGAGGGCCCCGGCGGCCCCGACGAGGGGGAGCTGTCGCCGCATGTCAACGAGATGCTGACCGAGATCCGTGACATCCGCGCCCAGTTGTCGCGTACCACCGAAAGGCTGGGCCTGCTCGAAAAGAACCTGCGCACCCAGCTCAAGGAAGAAGCGGTCGAGTGAGCGAGACACACGACATCAGGCTCAAGCGGCTGCGGATGCGCTCGATGCGGCGCGGGATCAAGGAAATGGACATCATCCTTGCCCGCTACGCCGACGCGCGGCTGGCCGCCCTCGCGCCGGCGCAGGTTGACCGGTACGAAGCGTTGCTGTCCGAGAACGATCAGGACCTTTACCAGTGGGTCAGCGGGCAGGCCGCCCCGCCGGCCCGGTTCGCTGATCTCGTGGCCGATATCGCCCGGACCGCCTGCAACGCGAATTGAGTCGCATTTTACGGGCCCGTCAGGGGTTTACCGAATATTCGGCAATTTCGCACAAATTCCGTCAACGCGCAGCATTGCACGGAGACGGACATGACCATGCATCCCCCTTCTTCGCCCGGGGCCGACCCGACAGGCCGGCCCGAGTTCATGGCGGGGTACCTTGACGCCCTGGCGCTGGTGGAACGCCTGCACCGATTGTTGCTGGACGTCATAAAGGACGAATTCGAACGGCTCGGCGTGCTTGAGATCAACGCCGTGCAGGCGCTGTTGCTGTTCAATATCGGCGATAACGAGGTCACCGCGGGTGAGCTCAAGACCCGCGGCTATTACCAGGGCAGCAATGTCAGCTACAACCTCAAGAAGCTGGTCGAAATGGGCTACATGCACCACCAGCGGTGCGAGATCGACCGCCGCGCGGTCCGCGTCCGCCTGACGGAAAAGGGCCGGGGGATCCGCGACATCGTCGAAAGCCTTTTCGCCCGCCATGCCGACGGGCTGCAGGGCCGCGGCGTTCTTGGCCCCGACGGGATCGACCAGATCACGGGGGCGCTGCGCCGCGTCGAAAGGTACTGGACCGACCAGATCCGCTATATCTACTGACCGGGCGTGGCCCGCGACAGCTGCGCCGGCGCGAGTTCGCGCAGCAGCTTGCGGCGCATCGCGGCGGCGATGTCGGTGAAATCGGCCGCCGTCTCGACAAAGGCGCCAGGCCCCTTGATAACGTGGGCGCGGTAATAACCCGCCATCGTTTTCACGTTGCTCAGGTTCTTCGTCGTGTTGGCGCGCCCCTGCGGCCCGATGACCAACCCGTTGACGGTGATCCCGCCCAGCTCGGCGCGGCCCAGGTCCCGGGGATGAACGCCGACATTGGCCGGCCCGTCGCCCGAGATGTCCAGCGTATGCTGCCAGCAATCTGCCTGTCCCGCCAGCGCCCGCGCCGCGAACAGCATGGCCGGGCCGATGGCCGTGGCCGGATCGTTGCGCGCCGCCGTCCGCCCCCCGTGCAGCGTCTCGGCGATACCGGCAAGCTGATCGGCGCGCGTGATCTCGGTCCAGCGGACCAGCCATGCCTGGTGCCGCGCGCCGCTCCATTCGAATATCGCCAGCCGCACGGGCGCCTGCGGCACCGCGAGGAACGCCGCCGCCACCTCGGGCGCGTTCAGCGCGGCCGCGACGCCGTCCAGTTGCAGCCGGTATTCCGCCGCGTCGACCGATCCCGACACGTCCAACGTCACGGTTGGGTCCGCGCGATTGCAGGCGCTGTTGCGCGAGGCGGGCGAGCCGGCCGAGATCGGATTGATCGACCGCAGCATTCCGTTGGGC
>NZ_JBKOTX010000338.1:0-3744 GCF_047086965.1 Roseovarius halophilus (ex Wu et al. 2025)
CGCCCGGCCGGGGCGGATGAACCCGCGGGCGGGTCGGCGCCGGGTGGCGGGTGCCCGACAGGGTATTTTCGCCGAGAAGAAGTCGGGGCGCGCGCACGTGGGCGGCACGCCTCAGCGCAGTTTCGGGACGCCGCCGGGCAGGGTGTCACGCTCGGTCACGCCGGCGCGCAGCGACCGGCCGATGCGGTGGGCAAGGGCCGACCACGCCGCCGCCTGGTCGGGGCGGAGCTCGGCGCGCAGGACGGTGTCGAAGAGCGCGAGCCATGTGGAGAACATGCCGGGCTTGACGTTGCCTGCCCGCACATGGGCCGTCATCGGGCTGCCGTCGTAGCCGCGTTCGTGCAGGATCGTGTTGGCCCAGAAATCGGCCACACGGCATTCATGCGCGGGCCAGTCGGTGACATGGACGGCAAAGACCGGCCCGAGGCCGGGATGCGCCCGCACGCGGGCGTAGAATTCGGCCACGACCCTTTCGATCTCGGGCCGGGTGATGTCGAAGCGTGGCGGCAGGGCGGTGCTCATGCCCTGTTATGTGGCGCGGTTGGCCGGGCGGTGCAATCCCCCTCTGGACGGGGCGGGGGCGGGGGCCTATAAGGCGGCGCATGACGGACAAACCCTCGATGGTCATTCGAATTACATGCCCGGCGCTCTGACCAGACGGAGCCGCCGGGACAAGGTGCATGAGCCGTCGCACCGCCCCCATCCCCGACACGCCGAGACCCAAGCGACAGAGGACGCCCGCGATGTGCGCCGACCTGACCGAAACGCCCGATTACAAAGACACGCTGAACCTGCCCAAGACGGATTTCCCGATGCGGGCGGGCCTGCCCAAGCGCGAGCCGCAGTGGCTGGACCGCTGGAACCGCCTGCACATCTATGACCGCTTGCGCGAGAAGGCCAGTACCGAGGGCGGCCGACAGCCCTTCACCCTGCATGACGGCCCGCCTTATGCCAACGGGCACCTGCATATCGGTCACGCGCTCAACAAGATCCTCAAGGACATGGTGGTGCGATCCCAGCAGATGATGGGCCGCGACGCGCGCTATATCCCCGGCTGGGATTGTCACGGCCTGCCCATCGAGTGGAAGATCGAGCAGGAGTACCGCGCCAAGGGCAAGAACAAGGACGAGGTGGACATGGTCGATTTCCGGCAGGAGTGCCGGAAATTCGCCGAGGGCTGGATCGACGTTCAGCGTGACGAGTTCAAGCGGCTTGGCGTGACGGGCAAATGGGAACGGCCCTACCTGACGATGGATTACCGCGCCGAGCGGATCATCGCGGAAGAATTCCAGAAGTTCCTGATGAACGGCACGCTGTACCAAGGCTCCAAGCCGGTCATGTGGTCGCCCATCGAGAAGACGGCGCTGGCCGAGGCGGAGGTGGAATACCACGACAAGGAGAGCTTCACGATCTGGGTGAAGTTCGAGGTCGTTTCGGGCGGGGACCTGACGGGCGCGCATGTCGTCATCTGGACGACGACGCCCTGGACGATCCCGTCGAACAAGGCCGTGGTCTATGGCGAGGACATCGCCTATGGCCTGTACGAGGTGACGGGCACCCCCGGGGAATGCTGGGCGAATGTGGGCGACCGCTATGTCCTGGCGGACAAGCTGGCCGATGACGTGATGCGCCGCGCCCGGCTGGAGCCGGAGATGTATACCCGCCTGCGGGACGTCACCGCCGACGAGCTTTCCGGCCTCAGCCTCGTGCATCCCCTGAAGGGCGTCGAGGGGGCGCAGGGCGAATGGGACGACCCGCGCGATTTCCGCGCCGCACCGTTCGTGACCGACGAGGACGGCACCGGGTTCGTGCATTGTGCGCCCAGCCACGGCATGGACGAGTACGTGCTGTACCAGGACGCCGGGATGCTGGACGAGGTGATCACCTACAACGTGATGGAGGATGGCCGGTTCCGCGCGGATCTGCCGCTGTTCGGGGGGCGCGCGATCCTCAGGCCCAATGGCAAGGAAGGCGACGCCAACAAGGCCGTGATCGACAAGCTGGCCGAGGTGGGCGGCCTGCTGGCGCGTGGCAAACTCAAGCACAGCTATCCTCATAGCTGGCGGTCCAAGGCGCCGGTGATCTACCGCAACACGCCGCAATGGTTCGCCGCCATCGACCGCGAGGTCGGCGACGGGCAGGACCGGTATGGCAAGACGATCCGTGCCCGGGCGCTGCGCTCGATCGACGAGCTGGTGACATGGACGCCGAAGACGGGCCGCAACCGGCTGCATTCGATGATCGAGGCACGGCCCGACTGGGTACTGTCGCGCCAGCGGGCGTGGGGCGTGCCGCTGACCTGTTTCGTGAAGAAGGGCGCCAAGCCCACCGACCCGGATTTCCTGCTGCGCGACCCGGCAGTCAATGCGCGCATCCTCGAGGCGTTCGAGGCCGAGGGCGCCGATGCGTGGTACAAGCCCGGCGCGAAGGAGCGTTTCCTGGGCGATGATCACGACCCGGCGGCGTGGGAAAAGGTCGACGACATCCTCGACGTCTGGTTCGATTCCGGATCGACACACGCCTTCGTGTTACGCGACCGCGAGGATGGCAGCGAGGACGGGCTGGCGGATCTTTACCTTGAAGGGACCGACCAGCACCGCGGCTGGTTCCATTCGTCGATGCTGCAGGCCTGCGGCACGATCGGGCGCGCGCCCTATCGCGGTGTGCTGACCCACGGGTTCACGCTGGACGAGAAGGGCAACAAGATGTCCAAGTCGCTCGGCAATACCGTGGCGCCGGACGACGTGACGGGGCAGTACGGCGCGGACATCCTGCGACTGTGGGTGGCGCAGTCGGATTACACGGGCGACCTGCGGATCGGGCCGGAAATCCTCAAGGGGACGGCCGACAGCTATCGCCGGTTGCGCAATACGCTGCGGTTCATGCTTGGGGCCCTGAGCCATTTTTCGGAAGCCGACCGTGTCGACCCTTCGGACATGCCGGAACTGGAACGCTGGGTGCTGCACAGGCTGGCGGAGCTGGATCACCGGGTGCGCACGGGCTATGCCGCCTATGACTTCCAGGGCGTGTTCCAGCAGCTTTTCAATTTCTGCACGGTTGAGCTGAGCGCGTTCTATTTCGACATCCGCAAGGACGCGCTTTACTGCGACGGGGACACCGCGCGGCGGCGGGCGGCGCGGACGGTGCTGGACCTGCTGTTCCATCGGCTGACCACGTGGCTAGCGCCGGTGCTGGTTTTCACCATGGAGGAAGTCTGGCTGGAACGTTTCCCCGGCGAGGACAGCAGCGTGCACCTGGTGGACATGCCCGAAACGCCGGCGGACTGGCTGGACGAACAACTGGCGGCGAAATGGGCGCAAGTCCGGCAGGCGCGGCGCGTGGTGACGGCGGCGCTGGAGGTTCAGCGGACGGACAAGGTGATCGGCGCGTCGCTAGAGGCCGCGCCGGTTGTTCACGTGCTGGATGCGGAAATGCTCAAGGTGCTGAAATCGGTGAACTTCGAGGATATCTGCATTACCTCGGACATCTGCCTGACGGGCGATCCCAGCCCGGACGAGGCCTACCGCCTGCCAGAGGTGGCGGGCGTGACCGTCGTGTTCGAGAAGGCCGAGGGCGAAAAATGCCAGCGTTGCTGGAAAATCCTGCCGGATGTGGGCCAGCACAAGCACCCCGGGACCTGTGCGCGCTGCAGCACGGCGCTTGGCTGACGTCGCCCGGCGCGGGCGGGGGCACCGCCCGTTTGCCGCGCCCGGGTGCCGTGGGCCCTGGGTGTGCGGCGTGACC
>NZ_JBKOTX010000339.1:0-3723 GCF_047086965.1 Roseovarius halophilus (ex Wu et al. 2025)
AGCGGAGCAGATGATCACTGAAACCGGCTGATCACCGGATCCGTAAAAGTGGGGAATTTTACTTCGGCACTTTTGGGGAATTTTAACTCGGCGTTGACATCTGGCGCGGAGGGTTGTTCGGCGTATCCTACCTTCCGGCCGCCAGCCCAAAAGCGCTCAAGGCGTTTCGACGCCGGGTGCGCAAATGGGGGTTGCAGCGGCGCAGCGACAAGGGGCTGATCGATCTGGCCCGCATGTTCAATCGACAGATTGAAGGGTGGATCGGTTACTTCAGATGCTTCTACAAATCGGCGCTCTATCAGACACTTCGTCTGATCGACGCACATTTGGTCCGATGGGTGATGCGGAAGTACAAACGCTTCAGGCAGCGGCCCCGGCAAGCGCGGCTCTGGCTTGCCAGAATTGCGAAATCCACGCCGGGGTTGTTCGCGCATTGGTCTCTCCTTCACGCAAATGGCCGAACGCTGGGAGCCGTATGAGCTGAGAGGTTCACGTACGGTTCTGGGAGCGCGTGAGGGTGAAATCCCCTCGCGCGACTCGCTTGCCATTGTACCGCCTGAACGAGATCTTCGCCCGCATGGGCGCCGATATCCCGGATACCACGATGGTCGACTGGTGCGGGGGCGCGATGAAGACGCTGAGCCCGCTGATCGAGAAGATCGAGGCCGACGTCATGGCCAGCGACCTTCTTCACGCCGACGACAAGCCCATCCGTGTGCTTGACCGGTCGGCGAAGAAGAAGGAGCTCAGCAAGGCCGTGAAACAGGGCCGGATCTGGACCTACGTCCGCGATCAGCGGCCATGGTCAGGCGCCGCGCCGCCCGGCGTCGTCTACTACTTCTCCCCGGACCGGAAGGGCGAGCATCCGCGCCGCCATTTGGCGGGATCGGAAGGGATCCTGCAGGCCGATGCCTATGCCGGCTTCAAGGAGCTGTACGAAACGCGTGCGGACGGCTCACAGCAGTTCCGCGAGGCCGCCTGCTGGGCGCATCTGCGCCGCGCCTTCCACGATGTCTGGACGGCCAACAAATCCGAGATCGCCCGCGAGGCGCTCGACCGGATCGGCAAGCTCTACGACATCGAGCGCGAGATCGCCGGGCAGCCCGTGGAGACACGGCTTGCCGCCCGCAAGGAACACAGCGCCGACAAGGTCGCGGCCTTCAAGGCCTGGGCCGAGCAGCAGCTGACCCGCATTCCCGGCAAGAGCGACCTCGCCAAGGCTTTCCGCTACGCTCTGAACCGCTGGCCCTCCTTCACGCTCTTCTTGGAGGATGGCCGCGTCGCGATCGACAACAACCCGGCCGAGCGCGCCATGCGGCCTATCGGCGTCGGGCGGAAAAACTGGCTCTTCGCCGGATCGGATACCGGCGGCGAAACCCTGGCCCGCGCGATGACGCTGATCGAGAGCGCGAAGATGAGCGGCCTCGATCCGCAGGCCTACCTCGCCGACGTCCTCGATCGCATCCACGATCACAAGATCAACAGGCTCGATGAGCTTCTGCCGTGGAACTGGGCGCCCATGTCAGAGGCGGCGCCCAAGACCGAAGCCGCCTGAGGCCGCAAGGCGGTTCAAACCGGGCGGTTACTGACAGCCGCGTCCAGTTGAAGGCGTATTTGCCTTCCTTGATGTGCTGCTCGGCGGTGCCGCGCTGGTTATAGAACCGCAACACGCAGTCTGGCTCCATCGGCAGATTGGTGACGATGAAGCCCACACGCGGGAACAGCTCGCCCGGATGCCATTCGATCTTGGCAATGACACGACGAGGCTTGCTCCGTGATACCGACTAGCCGCGTAGGCTACGGACGATCCAACGACGGCTCCGCTTCGCGCAGCAACACGTAGGACTTCGCCCCCTCTTGTTTCCACAGTGCTTCCACGTGGGGTGCAAGCGCAAACGCCGCCCTGGAGGGCGGCGCGTAAGCGTTTGATAACGCGTAGGATTTTGGTTGCGGGGGTAGGATTTGAACCTACGACCTTCAGGTTATGAGTCGTGTCGAACAGACCATGAACGATTGCGCTCGTTTGCGTATTACTTCGACATTTCAGCCACTTAGTGGCCGCTGCCTTGCGCGCGTCATACGCGAGATTGCGCAGAAACTGGCAGCAATTTGCCCCCTCTTGCTTCCACAATGCTTCCACGTGGGCGCCGCGTGATGATCGCGGTAGCACCCCCCTGCATCAGTGCAGCGTGCCGGGTCGGTCCATTGGCAGCGTCTCCAACGTTTGCGCGCGCGCCTTCTTACAAGATTGGATTACGACGTTGATTTCCGTCTCCGCGATGCGGGTCATCTGCTGGAAGTGCCGGATGGTCTCGGTCATGGTATCCACGCTCGCCTGTTGGTCAGCGAGCTGCTCTGTAGCGGCAAAAATCGAGCGCATCTCGCCCAGAATACTCACCGCCTTGTGGGCACTCTCGGGCAGATCCAGCTCCTCTTTGTCCCCGAAAAGCCCGTCAACAAACCCTTCGATTTCCTCCCGTCTCACCCGGGAAAACCTGTTCAGATACTCCAAACTCGCGGGGGCCGTTGCGATCCGGCCAAGCTTGAACGG
Organism: Roseovarius halophilus (ex Wu et al. 2025); assembly: GCF_047086965.1. Taxonomy (NCBI): domain Bacteria; kingdom Pseudomonadati; phylum Pseudomonadota; class Alphaproteobacteria; order Rhodobacterales; family Roseobacteraceae; genus Roseovarius; species Roseovarius halophilus (ex Wu et al. 2025). The sequence continues at coordinate 2,552 of NZ_JBKOTX010000339.1, forward strand.
GTCAGTGCGCTTCTGGTGTGAACTCAGCCCGTTCCACAAGCCTTGGATCAGAACCCCAAAGAACTCGTCTGCTTCAGACTTGCTTTCGAACGTCGGCAAATTGTTGTTCCAGATGCGTTGGATCTCCTGCATTGGGGAAGCGGCGATATCCGGCGTCGCAATGTTGCCCATGAACCGGGCCCTGACCTGATGGTAGGGGAGTGGACAAGAATACTTCACAAGCATCGCCTTTACCGACGAGGCGCCGACACCCTTGTTCTTTGGCCTTTTGCTCATGCTATTCTCTCCACCAAGTTGGCGCCCACGCATGAATGACGCGCGTCGCAGGTTCGCATCACTTTACCCCATCACCCCACATAGGCCCAGAAACCCGACTTCCTGCCATGTTGGCTCCTCAGTCGGGCGACATAGGTCTCGTGCGTCTCGAACGCACCGAAGACCTCGATCTTGGGTGCCAGCTCAGCGCAGGTCTCCAGGTGACGTGCTGCGTGGCGATAGCGCTTGGAGCGTCCCTTGCTCACCGCAAAATCAATCATCGCGCGCAGCACAAGCGTCGCTGCCAGCGGTTGGCTTTCGGCCAGCGCATCCGCGGCCGGGGTCAGATATTCAAAACGGTTGCCATCGATCTCGCTGTGGCGGTTGATCAGCAACTCTGCGGCACGGTCCGGTGACTGCCAATCAAGGAAGAACTGCAGCGCCGCCAGCAGCTCGGGATCAGCCATGGCAGTCGCAACTGCCTTTTCTTCCGCCTCGATATCATCGAAGTCAGGCAGCTTCCGCAGATACGCGCGCAGGTAGTCCGCCCACAGATCGCGTTCAAAACACGCCCAGCGAAACGCCTGTGCCTCTTCTTTGCGGCCCATGGCCTCCAGAACATCGATCCGCGCGTCCTGCCAGTCCATGCGGTCCCAGTCGTCTTCGTCGACATCTGCGGCATCGAGAAAATCCAGCGCCTCGGCGGCCCGGCCGGCATCAACCAATCGACGCGCAATATGGATCGCATTTGTTGGGACTGTGCGGGTCCATGGCTCAAACTGCGCAATGAATGCGTCAACATCCCCCTGTGCATCGGCCTGTACCGGGGCACGGTTCTGAGACAGCGCGTTGCGCTGGTTAGGCCGCCATCTTAATCCCCGTGACGGCTTCGGGTTCAAGGGCTTTTTGCTCGGCCC
>NZ_JBKOTX010000340.1:0-3706 GCF_047086965.1 Roseovarius halophilus (ex Wu et al. 2025)
GCCCGCGTCGCGCGCCAGGCCGCGCTGCACCGCTCGAAGGTGGCCGAGCGCCGCGTCGGCGTTGTGCTCTTCGGCTTTCCGCCCAACGCCGGCGCGGCAGGGACGGCGGCCTATCTGGATGTCTTCGCCTCGCTCTACAACACGCTGCACGCCATGGCCGCGCGCGGCTACGACCTGACCCCGCCGGAAAGCGTCGAGGCGCTGCGGGCCGCCGTGCTGCAGGGCAGCGCCCAGCAGTACGGGCAGGAGGCCAATGTCGCCGCCCATGTCCCGGCCGAGGAGATGGTCGCAAACACGCCCTGGCTGGACGAGATCGAGGCGCAGTGGGGCGCCGCCCCGGGCCGCGTGCAATCCGACGGGCGCGGCGTCTTCGTGCTGGGCGCACAGTTCGGAAAGGTATTCGTGGGGCTGCAACCCGCCTTTGGCTACGAGGGCGACCCGATGCGGCTTCTGTTCGAGCGCGGCTTTGCCCCGACCCATGCCTTCGCACAGTTCTACCTGTGGCTGAAAAACGCTTTCCGGGCCGATGTGCTGCTACATTTCGGCATGCACGGCGCACTGGAATTCATGCCCGGCAAACAGACCGGGCCGGGCGCGGCCTGCTGGCCAGACCGCCTGATCGGCGACATGCCGAATGTCTATCTCTATGCCTCCAACAACCCCTCCGAGGCGACGCTGGCCAAGCGCCGCTCGGGCGCGGTGACGGTCAGCCATCTGACCCCGCCGCTGGCAAGCTCGGGGCTTTACAAGGCGCTGGGCGAGCTCAAGGACAGCCTGACCCGCTGGCGCGAGATGACCCCCGACGCGCCCGAGCGCGCGGACCTGGAGGCGCTGATCGCCGAACAGGCGGAAACGGTGGACATGGGCGGCGAGGCGCCCGAGGCGCTCTGGCTGCGGCTGCTGGAAACCGAGGATGCGCTGATCCCCGAAGGCCTGCACGTGCTGGGCCGGACGATGCGCGATGACGCCCGTGCCGACTACCTGGACCTGATGACCGGCGCGGATGCCGAGACGCGCGCCCGCGTCGATGCGCATCTGCAACGCGACAGCGAGATCCCGGCCCTGCTGCACGCGATGGAGGGGCGCTATACCCCGCCGGTGCCCGGCGGCGACCTGATCCGGTCGCCCGAGGTCCTGCCCACGGGGCGCAACATCCATGCCTTCGATCCCTTCCGCATGCCCACCGCCTTTGCCTGCCGCGAGGGCGCGAAACAGGCCGACCTGCTGCTGCGGACCCATGCCAGCCTGCCGCGCAGCGTGGCGCTGGTGCTCTGGGGGTCGGACAACATCAAGTCCGATGGCGCGCCCATGGCGCAGGCCCTCGCGCTGATCGGGGCGCAGCCGCGCTTCGACAGTTTCGGGCGGCTGTCCGGGGCCGACCTGATCCCGCTGGAAACGCTGGGCCGGCCGCGCATCGACGTGATCATGACGCTGTCCGGCATCTTCCGCGACCTGCTTCCCTTGCAGACCCGGCTGCTGGCCGAGGCCGCGCACAAGGCCGCCCACGCGGATGAACCGCCCGAACAGAATTTCATCCGCGCCAACGCCCTGGCCTATGCCGAGAAGATCGGCTGCGACCTAGACACCGCGGCCCTGCGCGTCTTTTCCAATGCCGAAGGGGCCTACGGCTCCAACGTCAACCAGCTGGTCGACAGTTCGGCCTTCGGCGACGAGGACGAGCTGGCCGATGCCTACGAGGCACGCAAGAGCTTTGCCTACGGTGTCGACGGCAAACCCGCGCAACAGACCGCGCTGCTGCAACAGGCCCTGGGCAATGTCGACGTGGCCTACCAGAACCTGGAATCGGTGGAACTGGGCGTGACCACGGTGGACCACTACTTCGACACGCTGGGCGGGATTTCCCGCGCGGTGAAGCGCGCCCGTCAGGGCCAGGAGGCCGCGGTCTACATCTCGGACACCACGCGCGGGGCGGGCAAGGTGCGCAGCCTGGCCGACCAGGTGGCGCTCGAGACGCGCTCGCGCTCGTTGAACCCGAAGTTCCACGAGGCCCTGCTGAGCCACGGCGCCGAGGGCGTGCGGCAGATCGAGAGCAGCCTGACCAACACCCTGGGCTGGTCGGCGACGACCGGCCAGGTGGACCCCTGGGTCTATCAGCGCATGTCCGAGACCTTCGTTCTGGACGAGGCGATGCGCCAGCGGATGAGCGACCTCAACCCGGTGGCCTCCTCGCGCATGGCAAACCGCCTGCTCGAGGCCCACGACCGCGCCTACTGGGCGCCCGACGACACCACCTTGGCCGCGCTGCGCGATGCCGCAGACGCGCTGGAAGACCGCCTCGAGGGAGTGGCGGCAGAATGAGGGCCCCGCGCGCATATGGCCGACCGCCCGGCAGTGGGGGCCAGCCCCCACACCCCCGGGATATTTACGGCCAGAAGAAACACCGGGCGCCTGTGCCCGGCGATTGGAGGAAACCATGAGTCCACTGGACACCAAACAGCCACCCTCGGCACGGGCGAACATGCGCGAGGCCGCCGGCCTGGAGGCCCGCCGGCAGGTCGAGACCCCGCCGGTCCTCAAGGGCCAGGACGGCGAAGGATCGGTGCAGGTCCACCAGGACCCCTCGGCGCAGATCGAGGGGGCCAAGGTCTTCGCCGTCTACGGCAAGGGCGGGATCGGCAAGTCCTCGACCTCGTCGAACCTGTCGGCGGCTTTTTCGCAGATGGGGCGGCGGGTGCTGCAGATCGGCTGCGACCCCAAGCATGACAGCACCTTCACCCTGACCGGCCAGTTGCAGCCCACGGTGATCGACATCCTCAAGGACGTGGATTTCCACGCCGAGGAACTGCGCCCCGAGGATTTCGTCACCGAGGGCTTCGGCGGCGTCCAGTGCGTCGAGGCGGGTGGCCCGCCCGCTGGCACCGGCTGTGGCGGCTATGTCGTGGGCCAGACGGTCAAGCTTCTCAAGCAGCATCACATGCTCGAGGATACCGACATCGTGATCTTCGATGTCCTGGGCGACGTGGTCTGCGGCGGTTTTGCCGCGCCCTTGCAGCACGCGGACCAGTCGATGATCGTCACCGCGAACGATTTCGACAGCATCTACGCGATGAACCGCATCATCGCCGCGGTGCAGGCCAAGTCGAAGAACTACAAGGTGCGGCTTGCGGGGTGCATGGCCAACCGCTCGAAGGATACCGACGAGATCGACCGCTACTGCGACAAGATCGGGTTCAAGCGGATCGGCCACATGCCCGACGTGGATGCGCTGCGCCGGTCGCGGCTCAAGAAGAAGACCTTGTTCGACATGCCCGACGACGAGGACATCGTCGCGTGCCGCAAGGAATACGTCCGCCTGGCCGAGACGCTGTGGAACGGCACCGAGCCGATGGCGCCCGCGCCCATGGAGGATCGCGACATCTTCGAATTGCTGGGGTTCGACTGATGCCCGACGGCGGGTCCGCAGATAGGCTCGTCCCGGGGCTGACCGGGGACCTCGCCGCCGCCGGCGGCGCGGGCGACTGGACGCGCACGCGCGACCGGGTCGAGACCTATTTCGACCGCACGGCCACCCGCACCTGGGACCGGCTGACCAGCGACGCGCCCGTTTCGCGCATCCGCGAGACGGTGCGGCGCGGGCGTGACGCCATGCGCGCGCAGATGCGCCCGCGATCTCGTCGTTGCCTTCGCCGCCGCCGACGCTGTCATTGCCGGCCCCGGCATCCACGGTGTCCTGCCCGGCGCCGCC
>NZ_JBKOTX010000341.1:0-3625 GCF_047086965.1 Roseovarius halophilus (ex Wu et al. 2025)
GGCCACGGGGCGGCGCAGGCGTTTGCGCATGCGGTCGGAGACATGCGCCGCCGCAACCAGCGCCGCGGCCACCTCGGGCCAGTCGGGCCGTGGGCGCGCCAACAGCACCCGCACCCCGGCGTCCAGGTCGTGCCAGCCCGGTTGCCGCATCACAGGCTGACGGTCAGATCGCGCGCCGGACCTGGGCCGTAGCGGTCCGATATCTGCGCCACCGACAGGGTGATGGTGCCGCCGGCCCCGTCGCTGGCCTGCGCCCCGGCATCATAGATCCAGTGCGGGCTGTCGCGGGTGACCTCGCGCAGCAGGGTCTCGCCCGCGCGGACCTGCACGCGATAGCGTTCGCGCGCCTCGCCCAGGGGCACCTCCGCCTGGTCCCAGCTGTCGCCCTCGATCCGGGTGCGCCGAACCCACGAGACCGCCAGATCGTCGCCCTTGGGCACGGCGCGCAGATGCGCCACAGGGTAGGGCCGCAGCCCGTTGCCGCGAAACGTCTCGGCGCGGTATTGATAGCTGGGGTCGGACATCGGCCGCGTCGCCGGCCCGTAGCGATAGTGCCGCAGGGTGCCGCGCGCCGCCGGGGCCAGCGCGATCTGCTCGGGCACCCCGTCCATGAGCACGAAGACCGACCCGGCGGGCCAGGTCTCGGGCATCAGGCCATCGCTGCCCGCCTGCCCGCGCAAGCGCCGGCGCAGGTCGTAGGTCCGCGCGCCCACCAGGGTGGCCTCGGCGAACTGGAACAGCTCCCATCTGTCCGCGCCGCCATCCCCGATGGCGGCCAGATTTCCGCCGCCCAGCACGCCGGCCGGGCTCAGGCTGTCCAGCGTGCCGCGGATCAGCCGCACCCGCAGCGCCGTGCCCCGGTCCCAGGTGCCCGTCTGTGCCGCCGCCATGGGGGTCTGCGTCACCCCGATGACCGCCGGGTGGTGCAGCACCCGCTCCAGCGCATAGCCCGCATCCTGATCCGAAGCATGCAACGCCACGCTGCCCGGCCAGTGCACCCCGCTGACGGCGGCATGGGGGGCGATCTCGCCCTCGTCGCCGCGCATCAGCGGCAGGTCCATCAGCATCAGTTCCACCGGGATCGGCGCGACATGGGGCGTCAACACCGGCGCGCTGCCCGGCACCGGGTGCCGGTCGTAAACCGAGGGGTCCACGCGCACCGCCTCCAGCAGCGTCACAAGGCCGGCGACGAAGGGAAAGCCGACCGCGCCGCGGACCTGTGTCAGCCCGCGCAGCTCCGAGCCCAGCAGGAAGGCATCGACGCCGCCTGCGGCCGCACAGAGATGCGCGTAATGCAGGATCATGCGGCGGTAGGACCATTCGGCGGGGCCGTGATAGCTGACGGTGTCGCCCGCGACGCTGAAATCCCCCGGCTGCGCCTGGCCCAGAAAGGCCGCGACCTGCGCCTCGGCCTGCGCCGTGCCCATGGGGCTGCCGTCCAGCCCATCGGCCAGGCTCGCGGTGATGCGCCCGCGCCAGGGCAGATGCGGCTGGCCCTCGGCCCCGGTCCAGGGGTCGGTCAGGGTATTGCCGGTGATCTGATCCATCAGAACGAAGGGGTAGAAGACCGGCGACAGGCCCCGCTCGCGCAGCGCGCCGATCGCCTCGATCACCGCCGCATCGGCGGGCGTGCCGCCGTAAAGCTTGACGCCATCCTGCGCGGCGACCTCCTGCGACTGCGCCCGCGCCAGGCCCGAGACCCGCCAGGGAATCGCCGCGCCGTCGGCCTCTTTCTGGTCCACCTTGGGGCGCAGGGTGCAGGCGTCGCAGCGCAGGTCATCCCCGAACCACGACACCACGAGCGTGGCCGAGCCGCAGTGGGGCAACTCCTCCTGCAAGGCATCCAGAGAGGTGACGAAATCCGTCTTGCCCGAGGCGGCGTTGAGGTTCACCGCCGCCCGGTTGCCGAAGCCGTGGTCGAGATAGACCGGTGTGGTCGCCAGGGCGTATTCACCGGTGCCGGGGATCATGGAGACCGCCCGGATCGCGCTGTCGATGCCCGCAACCGGCCCCCCGCCCTGATCGGGGCGCATCACCTCGAAGGTGAACTGCGGCACCCGGTTGCCGAAGGGGCCCAGGGCCAGATCCTCCATCACCACATAGGCGGTGCCGCGATAGGCCGGCGCCTGCCCCGTGCCCTCGACCGCCTCGATCTTGGGGTCGGGCAGCTGGTCGGGGGTGCCCGGGTGCAGGCGCATGTTCAGCTCTTCGGGGGCGACCTCCTGCCCGTCGGCCCAGACCCGGCCGACGCGCGCCACCTCGCCCTCGCAAAGCGCGATCCCGAGGCTGATGGAGTAGCTGTATTCTGTCGTCGCGGGCTGCGGCGCGCCGCCCTTGCCCGCGCCCGAGCGGGTCCGATGTTCGCGGAACTCGGTCGCCCAGATCACCTGGCCGGGAATACGCATCCGGCCGTGCAACTGGGCGATGGCCGTCCCCTCGCCCGCGCCAAGAAGGCGCTGGTCGATCACCCGGCCAAGCGTGGCGCCGACCGCGCGGCCGATCACCGCCGAACTCAGCCCCAGGACCGAGCCACCGATGACCCCGCCGGCCGCCATGCCCGCGGCGGAAAGTACGATCGTGGCCATGGCTTACTCCTTTTCGGTGAGAACGGGAAAGGCGAAGGCAGCGACAAGCCGTCTGCGCCAGGGGAGCGAGAGATCAGTCTCGATCACGCCGTGGCCCTGATAGGCATGCACGAAGCGCGGGCGCGTGCCCTCGGCGACCAGCAGCCCGAGGTGCTTGGCCACCGCGCCGTGCCGCATCCGGAACAACAGCACGTCGCCCGGCCGCGCCGCCGCGGGCGGTTTGCGGGTCAGGCGGGCCGACAGGGCATCCGTCAGGATCTCTTGCCGCTGCGGCTCGGCCCAGTCCGGGGTGTAGGGCGGCACCGGCTCGGGGGGCGTGCCACTGTGCTCGGCCCAGACGCCCCGGATCAGGCCGAGGCAGTCGCAGCCCACCCCGCGCAGGCAGGCCTGGTGGTGATAGGGCGTGCCGATCCAGCCCCGCGCGATCCCGGCCAGTGCGCTCATGTTGGCAGGCCCCGCCCGGCGCCTTGCAGACTGCCGCCGGCATTTTCCGCGCCCCGGCGCGGGACGCGCATCAGCCAATCTTCACCCGGGATATGAGGAAAGCCCTGAAAGTTCATGAAATTGCTGAATTTCAGGCGGCAGGTTTCGGCGCGCTTGTCACAGCCCGCCACCAGGCGCACGCGGTCGCCCGGCCCCGGCGCAGCGCCCAGCGGCGCCCAGAGGCCCACGCTGCGCGTGCCATCGCCCGCGACCGCGTCCTGCTTGATGTGCTGGCGCAGGCCCGCCGCCGGGCCGGTCAGCACCTCCAGCGTGCCACGGGTGAACCAGCCGGGCTCGTAACCGTCCAGCCCGGCGAAGGTGAACACCCGGGCCCCTTCCACACCCGTGACGTCGGCGTCGGTGGTATAGGCCGGGTCGGACAGGTCCACCCGGCAGCGCGCATCGCCCAGCACCGCGCCGCAGGGCGCCTGATACACACGACCCTGCGGATGGTTGAGTGTAGCGCGACAATCTGGCTGAGAGTTGCGCGTCAATCAGGATGAGGATCCTTGGTCGCGACATAGATGTCGATGGCGGACTTTGCCGCCACCATCAAG
>NZ_JBKOTX010000342.1:0-3614 GCF_047086965.1 Roseovarius halophilus (ex Wu et al. 2025)
GCCGCCGCACCACGACATCTACTCGATCGAGGATCTCGCGCAGCTCATCTACGACCTCACGCGCGAGGCCGGCTGAGGGGCGCGGCATCGCGGCTGCTTCGCGTCGGTATCGCGTCGGCCGGTTCCGGCGCCGGCTGATCGCTGCGGCGAGGCGCGTTCGCGCGGTGGTCAGGCCCGCCGCACCTGCCGTTCGAGCGCTGTAACAAGGTCACCGTAGCCCGTGAAACGGTACTCGTAATCGAGCCCGAGCCGGCGCGCGCACTCCCGCGCTTTCTGCCGGAGCGCGGGGTCGTCGGTCTGGGCCTGATAGACGAGCTTGGTGTAATTGCCAAAGATCATGTCGCGCAATTCGGGGTGCCTGTCGAGGCCCATGGGTTTCCAGACGAAGGCGTCGAATTGCTTGACCAAGAAATCGGTGAGGTAGAAGGCCGATATCTCGTCGCGCGCCGCGAAGGCGTCGGTCCCTTCGAAGAAGGCGTAGCAATGCGGCCCGGCGACCATCTCGACACCCAGTTCGGCGCATTTGGCCTGAAGCTGCCCGCCGGTGCCGCAATCGGCATAAACCACGAAGATGGTATCATAGGCGCCCCGGTTCTGCGCGACGGCGTCTTCCACGGCGCCGGGGATCCTGTCGGGGTGCAGGTGCAGCTTGGCCGGAAGACATTGCAGATCCATGTGATCCCAACCGTTGGCACGCTTGAGGGCGAGGATTTCATGCGCGAGCGCCCCGCAAGCGATGAGCAGGATGCGGCCGTTGCTCGGCTCTGTGAAGCCGCTCTCGGTCAGGCGTTCTTCCGAAGGGAATATCTTTGTTGCCATGTTCACGACCTTTCGCAGCCAATTCCGGGTTAGATTGGGAAAAAATCTATTCTTTTACCATCGCAAGGACGACATTTCAGGCCGGATTGAGGGTCGCATTCAGGGGCTCAGTACTGGCATTGGTGAACAGCCCACGATATTTTGTCCGTGCGGCGCAAGTAGTACAGACGATGCCGGCGATCGCCGCGCCGGCGAAGATGTCGATGAAATAGTGCGCACCAAAGACGGGCGTCGAGGCGATCATAATAACCGTATATCCGACCACCGGGGCAAATAGCCGGGTACGCCAGTAGGCCACGCTAAGCAGAATGCCCGCTGCCGTATGGAACGAAGGAAAGGTTACGAGCCCGGGCAGATTGCTGAGTTCAAGGGTCACCGAATCCTCGGCGCCACGCAGCGCCGTCAGATGCTCGATATGGTAACTGCCGGGGACCTCGTCGAAATTGGGATATAACGACAGGTCCGGGATGATGTGCAGTACTGCCGCCTTCGCCGGAAAGCCCGCGCCCATCACGATACAGATCAGCGCGGTTACAAAGAACACCTCGATGAAGTACCGTGCACGAAGTGTCTGGCGCATCGCGATCAGACCAGCCAGAGCGAGGACGCTGAGGCTGGTGAGGCTCGTATACGATGTCTTCAGTATCTCGATGGCCACTGGGGAAGCGTGAACCCAATCAAAATACATATGCCAGCTTATTCCAAGCGCATGATCCCAGCCCGCCAGCATGTCGTCGGCCAGAGGTAACGCTGTCATCATTGTGAGATGATTGAGCAATCTCAACGCAAGCCAAGCCAGCTTTAGAAAAAACAGCCCCTCCAGCAGTTGCGCAAGCTGAAAAAGTGCGGGGTGAGGCCTTGATTGCTGCCGGAGCTTTCGGCGAATAAAAATAAAACCAAACAACAGGGCAGAGGCAAAGACTAGCCACGGGATCAGGTAGCTTGTGTCGAGCCGGGCTTGGGAAAGAACAAGGATCGCGCCATCCAGCAACAGGATTGTCAACACGACGTAATACAGGCGGTGGCTATTCAACCCGATGGTCATTTTCCGTATCCTCTGACTGCGTGGCAGGCAATGAATTCGGAAACTGTGGTGGTATTTGGGCGTCGATATGGTGCGGTCGGGGAGTCTCTTGATAAGCTCAGGTGTTGAGAACAAGCAGCCCCGGTACGCCGTTTGGCGGTACCGGGGGTTCAAACGAGATTTCGTGGTTGCGCGTCAGTTGTGAAACCTAAGCGGTCACGCCCTGATTGTGTTTGCGGGCCACGAAGTCCTTGGCGGTCTCCACCGCCACGGCGGCATCGCGGCAATAGGCGTCGGCGCCGATGGCCTTGCCGAATTCCTCGTTCAGGGGCGCGCCGCCCACGAGCACGATGTAGTCATCGCGCACGCCCTGTTCCACCATCGTGTCGATCACGACCTTCATGTAGGGCATCGTGGTGGTCAGCAGGGCTGACATGCCCAGAATGTCGGGTTGCTCGGTCTCGAGCGCCTCGAGATAGTTCTCGACCGGGTTGTTGATGCCGATATCGACCACTTCGAACCCGGCGCCTTCCATCATCATCGACACGAGGTTCTTGCCGATGTCGTGGATGTCGCCCTTGACGGTGCCGATCACCATCTTGCCCATCCGCGGCGCGCCGGTTTCGGCCAGCAATGGCTTCAGGATGGCCATGCCGCCCTTCATCGCGTTCGCGGCCAGCAGCACCTCTGGGACGAAAAGGATCCCGTCGCGGAAATCCTTGCCGACGACCGTCATGCCGCCGACCAGCGCCTCGGTCAGGATCTGGTAGGGTTGCCAGCCGCGTTCCAACAGGATGTTCACGCCTTCCTCGATCTCTTCCTTGAGGCCGTCGTAAAGGTCGTCGAACATCTGTTGAACGAGTTCCTCGTCGTCCAGTTCCGAAAGGATGATGTCGTCTTCTTCGTCGGACATGGCCGGGTTCCTCAAATCTCGGGCGCGCGCCTGCGCCGGTTGCCTGTCTGAACGTTTCGCCATTTTGTCGCATGTCCACTTTCCGGATTGCGACATTGGCCGTTTCGCGACCGACCTGCGGCGATGAAAATCACGTGATCCGTTGTGAAAGATGTCATGCGACACACGGGGTTATTGCGTATATTCTTGTTTTGTTCCATTTTCGATCCATGTCGCGGGACGCCACGATAAACCCGGCCCTGCGCCGTGCGGGCCGCGCCGCCGGCAGCAACGCCGCCGGGCGTTACGAAGCCTGCGGACATGTCTATGACGGCGATGGCTGGGACATGCCGGAGGAGGCGCGCGTGGCGCGCACGGCGGTGTCCTGCGAAAGCCCGCGGCGCGCGATCACGTACAACCGGTCGCCGGACTTGCCGTTCGACCGGTCAATCAACCCCTATCGCGGCTGCGAGCACGGCTGCATCTATTGTTTCGCGCGGCCCAGCCATGCATGGCTGGGCCTGTCGCCGGGGCTGGATTTCGAAACGCGCCTCGTGGCGCGGCCGGGTATCGCGTCGGTGCTGGAGCGGGAATTGCGCGCGCCGGGATACCGGCCAAGGCCCGTCGCCATCGGCACGAATACCGACCCCTACCAGCCGGTGGAGGACAGCCACCGGGTGATGCGCGCCTGTCTCGAGGTGCTGGAGCGGTTCGGCCACCCTGTCGCGATCGTGACCAAGGGCACCCTGATCGAGCGTGATCTGGACATCCTCGGGCGCATGGCGGCGCGCGGCCTCGTGCGGGTGGGCGTGTCGGTGACCACGCTGGATACGGCCCTGTCGCGCCGGATGGAGCCGCGGGCGCCCGCGCCCGCGCGAC
>NZ_JBKOTX010000343.1:0-3607 GCF_047086965.1 Roseovarius halophilus (ex Wu et al. 2025)
CCATCGGTGCCCACCAGCTTCACGGTCCCGGCCTCGACCGCCTCGGGGCGCTCGGTCGTGTCCCGCATCACCAGGACCGGCTTGCCGAGCGAGGGCGCCTCCTCCTGCACGCCACCCGAGTCGGTGATGATCAGGTGGGCCCGGCGCATCAGCCAGACGAAGGGCAGGTAATCCTGCGGCTCGATCAGGTAGACCTCGGCGGTCTTGCCCAGGATCCGGTTCACCGGATCCTGCACATTGGGGTTGAGATGCACCGGATAGACGATCTGGGCATCGCTCCGCTCGCTGATTTCCCTCAGCGCGCGGCAGATATTCTCGAACCCGTCGCCGAAATTCTCGCGGCGGTGCCCTGTGACGAGGATCATGCGCCGGCTGTCGTCGAGAAAGGGGAATTTCGCCTTCATCTGCGCATCGAGCGTCGGGTCGCCATCGAAGCGGGCCACGATTTCCTGCAGGGCGTCGATGACGGTGTTGCCGGTCACGAAGATGTCGGCATCGTCCACGTTCTCGGCCAGCAGGCTCTGGCGCGAGGTCGCCGTGGGGGCGAAATGCATGTCGGCGACGCGCCCCACGATCATGCGGTTCATCTCTTCCGGCCAGGGGGCGTAGATATTGCCTGTCCGCAGGCCGGCTTCCACGTGGCCGACGGGGATCTGGGCGTAGAACGCGGCGAGGGCACCGGCCATGGTCGTGGTGGTGTCGCCATGCACCAGAAGGCGATCGTACCGGCCTTCCTTCAGCAGATCGCGCAGCGACAGCAGGATGTTGGAGGTTATGTCGGTCAGATCCTGTCCGGGCTTCATCACGTCAAGGTCGAAGTCCGGCTCGATCCCGAAAAGCGCGAGAACCTGGTCGAGCATCTGGCGGTGCTGCGCCGTCACGCAGACATCAACGTCGAGCCCGTCCGTCGCTTGCAAGCGCTTGATGACCGGGGCCATCTTGATCGCTTCGGGCCTGGTGCCGAAAACAATGAGAATTTTCAAACCGGGCTCTTTCGTCCATACAATGAATTGCTGCAATTGCATTGCCCATTCGGGAAAAGAATACAACCTGAAAATCATGCGCAATACCCCGGCCCGCGGGCGGAATATCGCGGGCCGCGGGGCGTTTTTGCGCCCGAAAGTTGTCAACCGGTCGCCGGCACGGTAGAGCCTCGAAAGCTCTGTGCGGCGTCGCAGAGATCACAACGGGGGCGGTATTTCATGACGCGTAAATTCTTCGGAACCGACGGCATCCGGGGCAAGGCCAACACCCATCCGATGACCGCGGGTTTCATGGTTGACCTGGCCCAGGCGGTCGGGCGGTATTTCAACGCCGACACCAAGACCCATCGCATCGTCATCGGCAAGGATACGCGCCGTTCCTGCTACATGCTGGAAAACGCGCTCACGGCCGGGTTCACCGCCGCCGGCATGGACGTTTTCGCCCTCGGGCCGTTGCCCACGCCGGCGGTCGGCCTGCTCACCCATTCCATGCGGGCTGACCTGGGCGTGATGATCTCGGCCTCGCACAACCCCTACCACGACAACGGTATCAAGTTCTTCGGTCCCGACGGGTACAAGCTGTCGGACGCGGCCGAGACCGAGATCGAGGCCTTCCTGGCCGAAGGGGCCACCGGGGCCCTGTGCGACCAGCAACTGGGCCGGGTGACACGGGTCAACGATTCCGCGGGCCGCTACGTGGAATACGCCAAGACGACCGTGCCCGACCGCACCCGGTTCCACGGTCTCAAGGTGGTGCTCGACTGCGCCAACGGGGCGGCCTATGCCGCCGCCCCCGAACTGCTCTGGGAACTGGGCGCCGAGGTTATCCCGCTCGGGGTGTCCCCCGACGGCTACAACATCAATGCGGGTTGTGGCTCGACCGATCCGGCACAGGCGGCGCGAACGGTGCGCGAGACGGGGGCCGACGCGGCGATCTGCCTTGATGGCGATGCTGACCGGATCATCGTGCTGGATGAAACCGGGGCCGTCGTGGACGGCGACCAGATCATGGCGCTGCTGGCCGGGCACTGGGCCCGGACGGGGCGGCTCAGGCACAACACGCTCGTTGCCACGGTGATGTCCAATCTGGGGCTGGAGCGGCACCTGGCCACCCAGGGGATCACGCTGCGCCGCACGCCCGTGGGCGACCGATACGTCGTCGAGGAAATGCGCGCGGGCGGCTTCAACATGGGTGGTGAGCAATCAGGCCATATCGTGCTGGCCGATCACGCCACGACAGGCGACGGGCTGGTCGCCGGGCTGCAATTCCTGGCCCTGTTGAAGGAAAGCGGGGAAACGGCAAGCAGACTGACCCGCCAGTTCGAGCCGGTACCCCAGCTTTTGCGGAACGTGCGCTACGGGGCCGGCAACACGCCCCTGGAGCACGAGGCCGTACGCGAGGCCATTTCTCAAGGCGAGGAACAGCTGGGCGGGGACGGGCGGCTTCTGATCCGCAAGTCGGGAACCGAACCGCTGATCCGCGTGATGGGCGAAAGCCTCGATCCGGCGCTGCTGGAAAGGGTCGTCGACCGGATCGCGGAAAAAGTCGCCCTTTACGGCTGACCGGTGGTTCGCGTGCCGAAAGGGGCTGCACGGGCATCGGGGCACGATGACGTCCGGGCCTGACCGGAACGGGCCCGTGGCCCGCGGCATGGCCCTGGCCGGGCGTTTCCTTGCGGAGGCGGGCCACGAGAGTGCGCTCGGTATCCTGCGCGAGGCGGCGGATCTGCGGCCCGACCCGCGCACATTGGGGGCCTATTGCAAGGGCGCCCTTGCCCTTTACGATCCGGAACGCCTGGAAGAGGCCCTGTCGCTGGCCGAGGCGAAGGGAGGCGATGATCCCGGCCTTCAGGCCCTGGTGGACGATATCCGCGCCGGCCCGTGGCGGGCTATGGCACTGGCCCGGCGCCTGGACGAACGTCATGCCCGGGATTTCGCGCCCGTGCCCGGGCGCATACTTTACATGCTGCACAAATCCCTGCCCCATGCGAGCGACGGCTATGCCACCCGCAGCCACGGGTTGGCCCGGGCACTGCTGGAGCAGGGAACGGATCTTGTCTGCCTGACCCGGCCGGGATTTCCGTTCGACCTCTTTCCCGGCGACGATCCCGGCGCGGAGCTCCCCCCCGTCGAAGAGGTCGACGGCGTTCGATACCATCGCCTTGCCGATCCGTCGCGTACGGCCTGGCCGCGCCGGCCCACTGATCACATGGCCCATGCCTCCGTCGACTACCTGGAACAGGCGGCCGAACGTATAGGCGAGGCGATCCGCCACCACCGCCCGGCCTGCGTGGTGGCGGCCTCGAACCACACGACCGCCCTGCCCGCCTGCCTTGCCGCCCATGGCGCCGGCCTGCCCTTCATCTACGAAACGCGCGGGTTCTGGGAGATCACCCATGCCTCCCGCGACCCGGCCTATGCCCTGACGGTGACCGGGCGCCAGGAGCGGTTCCTGGAGACCGCGACGGCCCGCGCGGCCGAGGCGGTGCTGACCCTGACCGACCCGATGCGCGCGGAGCTGGAAAACAGGGGCGTCGCCCCCGATCGTATCGGGATGGTGCCCAATGCCTGCGATCCCGCCCGGTTCAGACCGCTTGCGCGGGACGAGGGGCTGATGCGGCGGC
>NZ_JBKOTX010000344.1:0-3588 GCF_047086965.1 Roseovarius halophilus (ex Wu et al. 2025)
GCGTGGCGCCGCACCCGGCGCCGCGAGGCCCTCCAGCGGGATCAGCGCGGGGTAGGGCGCGCGGCGCGCATCCTCGTCCACGGTCTCGTCAAGCTCCGGGAAGCGGGCACAGGACGCCGCCAGCGCCAGAACGGCGGCGGCCAGTAAAACGGCGGTGCGATGTTCCATGCGCGTCTGTACCCCGGCAACAGGCCCGCCGGGCGGGCCCGAGGCCTGTTTGCCACTCACGGGCAGGGAAGGGCAAGCCGGACTTTTATATGAACGCGCGTTCAGATAACGTCCGCGCATGGCAAGAACCCAAGGGTCACATTCCGGCATCACCGGTCCGCGCGTGCGCGCGGCGGCGCTGCGCCTGTTCGCCCGCCACGGCTATGCGGCGGTGTCGATGCGCCAGATCGCGGCCGAGGTGGGCGTGCAGGCCGGGGCGCTCTACAACTACACGCCCGACAAGCAGACACTGCTTTTCGACCTGATGCGCCGGCATCTCGAGGAATTGCTGTCCGAATGGCGGGCGGCGGACCTGCCGGATGCCCCGCCCGCCGCGCTGGAGCGGTTCACGCGCTTTCACCTGCGCTTCCATGCCGAACGGCCGGACGAGGTGTTCATCGCCTACATGGAATTGCGCAACCTCACCCCCGAGAATTTCGAGGTGATCGAGGGCCTGCGCCGCGCCTACGAGACCTGCCTTGCCGACATCCTGCGGCGCGGCACCGCGCGGGGCGAGTTCGACGTCGAGGAGCCGCGTATCGCCGCCATGGCGCTGATCGCGATGCTGACAGGGGTGAACACGTGGTTCCGCGCCGGCGGCCGGCTGTCGCTGCCCGAGGTCGAGGAAGTCTACTGGGCCATGGTGCGCAAATCGGTGGCGACCTGACGGAGCCGGCGTCCGGTTTCCCCTCCCGACACGGGTGAGCGCGCAGCCGGGCCGGGCAGGCACTCGGATGCCCGGCTGGCGTCGCCCGTGTCCCCGCGCAAGGACCCTGCCGTCGGCGCGCGCGGAACCGCGGCGGGGACCCGACCCGGCAACCAGAGAGCCACGGCCTGATCCTTCCCCTTGCGGAAACGTCGCGCGTCGGCCGGCCCCCCGGCCCGGGCCACGACGCGCATCGGTGGCAGCCCCGGCACCCCGGAAAATAACGTATTTTCCGGGCCGTTTTCCGTGCGGAAAACGCGCCGGCGGCCCTCAGCCGTTGCGGATGAAGGTGCCGTTTCGCAGCTCCGACACGGCCTGGCGCAACTCGTCGTGCGTGTTCATCACGATCGGCCCGTGCCACGCCACGGGTTCGGCGATCGGCGCGCCCGACACCAGCAGGAAGCGCACGCCCTGCGGCCCGGCGCGGACCGTCACCGCGTCGCCGGTGCCGAACCGCACCAGCGTGCGGTCCCCCGACATGTCGCGGATCGCCACCTCCTGCCCGGCGACCTCCTTTTCCAGCAGCACGCCTGTCGGGGCGGCGGCGTCCGCGAACGCGCCGGCGCCTTCGAACACGTAGGCGAAGCTGCGGCGGTAGGTATCGACGGGCAGTGTCGTCGTCACGTCGGCCGGGACGCTCACGTCGAGGTACTGCGGCTCGGCCGCGATCCCGTCCACCGGGCCTGTCCGGCCCCGGAAGGTCCCGACGATCACGCGCACCGCGGTGCCGTCATCGTCGATCACCGTGGGGATCTCCGCGCCCGGCACGTCCTGGTAGCGCGGGGCCGTCATCTTGAGCGTCGACGGCAGGTTCGCCCACAGCTGGAACCCGTGCATCTGCCCGGTGGCATTTCCCTGCGGCATCTCCTGGTGCAGGATACCCGACCCGGCGGTCATCCATTGCACGTCGCCCGCGCCCAGCCGGCCGGCATTGCCGAGGCTGTCGGCATGGTCCACGCTGCCCGACAGCACGTAGGTGATCGTCTCGATCCCGCGGTGGGGGTGCCACGGAAACCCCTGCGCATACCGGGCCGGGTCGTCGTTGCGGAAATCGTCGAACAGCAGGAACGGATCGAGCTCCGACGGGTCATCGAACCCGAAGGCACGATGCAGGTGAACGCCGGCCCCCTCCATGGTGGGGCGGGCTTGGCGGGTTTCGAGAACTGGCCTGAGGGACATGGGCACTCTCCTTTCAACCTTCAGGATAGGCCCGCCGGGCCCCGCCCGCCACGGGCGGCGAGGTGCGCCGGGCCACAGGCCCTGTGCGCGCCGCCGCCGTCCGCGCGGCGCATTCCCCGCCCCACGGCGTCTTTGCCCTCGCCCCCGGCGGCGGTTCGGGGTATGGCGGGCCGAAACCACCGCGAGGGAGGCGCGCATGACGGAATCCGAGGTTCTGGCCGTTGTCCGGGCATCGCCCGGCCGGCGCCTTTTCGGGGTGGCGGCGATGGCCGTGCTGGGCGCGCTGCTGCTCTACATGGGGCTCACGCGCAGTTTTTCGCATCCGGGCTGGCCGGTGGCGCTGGTGCTGGGGGGGCTTGGCACGCTCTGGCTGGGGCACGCGATGTACCGGGCCACCGCGCACCGGATCGAACTCACCGAAAACGAACTGCGCAGCAGCGACGGCACGCTGATCGCCCTCACGGCCGAGATCGAGGCGGTCGAGCGCGGTGTCTTTGCCTTCAAGCCGTCCAACGGATTCCTCCTGCGGCTGAGCGCGGCGCGTCCCAGACGCTGGCAGCCGGGGCTGTGGTGGCGGATCGGGCGGCGCGTGGGCATCGGCGGCATGACCCCCGGCAGCCAGACCCGCGTGATGGCCGATATCATCGCCACCATGATCGCCACGCGCTGACCCGCGCCGCCCCGACCGGGGCAAGTTGACGCAAGGCAGGTCCAGTCGCCGCGTTGCCGCGTATCTCAATTAGGAGGTAAGCATGACCTATGTGACGACAGACAAACCGCTTTTGATCGTCGAGGACGACGACGCGCTGCGCACCCGGCTGGAAACGGCGATGCGCAAACGCGGTTTCCGCTGCATCAGCGCGGCGACCCTTGACGAGGCGCGCGCCGCCATGGCGGCGGATCCGCCGGGCTACGCGGTGGTGGACCTGCACCTGCACGACGGCTCCGGGCTCGAGGTCATCGACGCGCTCAAGCGCGATCACAGCGGCGCCCGTGCGATCGTGCTGACAGGGTACGGCAACACCGCGACGGCGGTGGCCGCGGTCAAGCTGGGCGCGGTGGATTACCTCGCCAAACCGGCCACCGCCGACGAGATCACCGACGCGCTGATGCATACCGAGGGGCTGCACCCGCCCGCCCCGGTCAAGCCCATCCCGCCGGCCGAAGCGCAGCGCGCCCATATCGAGCGGTTCCTGCACCGCACCGACGCCAACATCACCAAGACGGCACGGTTGCTCAACATGCACCGCCGGACGTTGCAGCGCATCCTCAGGCGCGGCCGGAGTGCCCGGTCATGACGGGGCAGGCCGACGACGCCGCGCCCCTGACCGTCTACTATGACGGCGGCTGTCCGCTCTGCCGGGCCGAGATCGGCCACTACGCCGCGCAGGACGGCGCCGAGGCGATCCACTTCGTCGACCTGGCCGCGCCGGGCGGCGACCCGGGGCCGGAGCTGACGCGCGAGGCGGCACTGGCGCGGTTCCATGTCAGGCTGC
>NZ_JBKOTX010000345.1:0-3553 GCF_047086965.1 Roseovarius halophilus (ex Wu et al. 2025)
TATCGCGCCCGGTGATCCCGGCCACGGTGCGCGCGAAGGCCGCGCCCTGGTCGCGGGCCTCCTGCAGACGTTCGGCGCAAGGCTGCAGGGCCCGGGCCAGCGCATCCGCTTCGGCGGCCTCGCCCCGCAGGGCATGGGCCAGCAGCACCCCGTCCTGCCATCCCGCCCCGAAGGCCAGCAAGTTTGCCAGCCAGGTCTCCAACGCGGGGGCATCCGCCACCGTGCCCGCGGCGATGGCCGCCTCCAGCCCGTGGGAATAGGCGAAGCCCCCCACCGGGAAGGCGGGCGAGAGCCATTGCACCAGCGCCATATGGGCGGGGGACAGCATCAGCCGTGCCCGTGGTCATGCGTGTGGCCATGATCGTGGCCCATGGTGCGCCCCTTGCCGTAGGCCCCGCCCTCGGGGCGGAAGGGGCCGGTCACGGGGGCGAGGTCAGCGCCCAGCCGGGCCAGCATCGCCTCGATCACCGGATCGCGGCGGATCGTCAGATGCGCCGTGCCGATCTGGCAGGGGGTGTGCCGGTTGCCGATATGCCAGGCCAGCCGGGCCAGATCGCCGCGCACTTCGATCAGCGCCTCGGGCGCGGGTTCGATGGCCACGGCCCGCCCGTCGTCGAGCGCCAGGCCCCAGTGATCGTCCAGGTTGGTCAGCTCTGGCAGGTCCACCAGAAAGGCCAGCCCGCCCTGCCCGACCAGCCGCTTGCGGCGCAGCAGCCGCCCGTCATAGTCGAGCCGCACGGTATCGGCCACCTCGGCGGCCGGATCGGTCAGCACCGCGCGCGCCACGGGCAGGTTGGTGACAGGCAAGTCGGTCACGGGCAGGTCGGTCACGGAAGGATCAGGCATCGGGCCCCCTCAGAACAGGAAATAGCGTTGCGCCAGCGGCAGGTCCTCGGCCGGGGCGCAGGTCAGAACGGTGCCATCGGCGCGCACCTCGTAGGTCTCGGGGTCCACCTCGACCTCGGGGGTCAGGCTGTTGTGGATCATGTCGCGCTTGCCGATGCTGCGGGTGTTGGTGGCCGGCAGCGTATCCTTGGCCAGCCCCAGCGCGGCGCCGATCCCGTCCTCGTGGGCCGCGGTGCTGACAAATGTCACCGAAGAGCGTTCGCGCGCGCGGCCCAGCGCCCCGAACATGGGCCGGGCGTGGACCGGCTCGGCCGGGATCGAGCCGTTGGAATCGCCCATCTGCGCCATGACGATGGACCCGCCCATCAGCACCATCTCGGGCTTGGCGCCGAAAAAGGCCGGGGCCCAGAGGCAGAGGTCGGCGCGCTTGCCCACCTCGATGCTGCCGATATGCGCGCTCAACCCGTGCACGATGGCCGGGTTGATGGTGTATTTGGCGATATAGCGCTTGGCCCGGGCGTTGTCGTTCTCGCCGGCCTCGTCCGCCAGGCGGCCACGCTGGCGGCGCATCTTGTCGGCGGTCTGCCAGGTCCGCAGGATGACCTCGCCCACCCGGCCCATGGCCTGGCTGTCCGACGAGATCACCGAAAAGGCCCCGATGTCGTGCAGGATATCCTCGGCGGCGATGGTCTCGCGCCGGATGCGGCTCTCGGCAAAGGCGACATCCTCGGGAATCGCCTTGTCCAGGTGGTGGCAGACCATCAGCATGTCGAGGTGTTCCTCGATCGTGTTGACGGTATAGGGCATGGTCGGATTGGTCGACGAGGGCAGCACATTCTGCGTGCCCACGACCTTCATGATGTCGGGCGCGTGGCCGCCGCCCGCGCCCTCGGTGTGGTAGGCATGGATGGCGCGGCCCTTGAAGGCGGCCAGCGTGTTCTCGACGAAGCCGCTCTCGTTGAGGGTGTCGGTGTGGATCATGACCTGCACGTCCATGTCCTCGGCCACGCTCAGGCAGCAGTCGATGGCCCCGGGCGTGGTGCCCCAGTCCTCGTGCAGCTTGAGCGCGGCCGCCCCGGCGCGCACCTGTTCGGCCAGCGCGTCGGGCAGGCTGGCGTTGCCCTTGCCCGCGAAGGCCAGGTTCATGGGCAGCGCATCGGCGGCCTGCAACATGCGCCCGATGTGCCAGGGACCGGGCGTGCAGGTGGTCGCCAGCGTGCCATGGGCCGGGCCGGTGCCGCCGCCCAGCATGGTGGTGATGCCCGAATGCAGCGCGTCATCGATCTGTTGCGGACAGATGAAATGGATATGCGCATCGAAGCCCCCGGCGGTGAGGATCTTGCCCTCGCCCGCGATGGCCTCGGTGCCCGGTCCGATGACGATGTCCACATCGGGCTGGGTGTCGGGGTTGCCAGCCTTGCCGATGGCCGCGATGCGGCCACCCTTCAGCCCGACGTCGGCCTTGTAGATGCCGGTATGGTCGAGGATCAGCGCATTGGTGATGACGGTATCCACAGCGCCTGCCGCGCGGGTCGCCTGGGATTGGCCCATGCCGTCGCGGATGACCTTGCCGCCGCCGAACTTGACCTCTTCGCCATAGGTGGTGAGATCCTGCTCGACCTCGATCACCAGCTCGGTGTCGGCCAGCCGCAGCCTGTCGCCCGTGGTGGGGCCGTACATGCCGGCATAGGCGGCGCGGGAAAGCGTACGTGCCATTAGAGGTCCCCCATCACCTGCTGGTTGAAGCCGAAGACCCGCCGCGCCCCGCCGTAGGGGACAAGGCGCACCTCGCGGGTCTGGCCCGGCTCGAAGCGCACCGCGGTGCCCGCGGGAATGTCCAGCCGCTGCCCGCGGGCGGCGGCACGGTCGAAGTCCAACCCGGAATTGGCCTCGGCAAAGTGGTAGTGGCTGCCCACCTGCACAGGCCGGTCGCCGGTATTGGCGACCTCCAGCACCGTGACCTCGGCGCCCGCGTTCAGGGTGATCTCGCCCTCGGCGGGAAACAGCTCTCCGGGGATCATTTGCGGCCCCGCCCAAGGGCATAGCCGCCCGCCAGCGCCAGCAGCCCGACCAGCACCAGCCCGAGCGCGTCGATGCCATGCGGGTGCATGTGCGCGCCGGAATGGGCCTGCGCCAGGCTCGGCAGGATCAGCAGAAGGGGCAGAAGAAAACGCATGGGATCGGTCCTTTTTCCAGGTCAGCGGATGGGGTCGTGAACGGTCACCAGCTTGGTGCCGTCGGGAAAGGTGGCTTCGACCTTGACCGAGGGGATCATCTCGGGGATGCCCGCCATGCAGTCCTCAGCCGTAACGACATGCGCGCCCGCCTCCATGAGGTCGGCCACGCTGCGGCCCTCGCGCGCGCCCTCGACCACGAAATCCGAGATCAGCGCGATGGCCTCGGGGTGGTTGAGCTTGACGCCACGGGCCTTGCGGCCGCGGGCCACCATGGCGGCGACCGAGATCAGCAGCTTGTCCTTTTCGCGGTGGGTCAGGTTCATCGCGGGGGCTCTCCTGTCGGGTGGGGATCATGTTTGCCAGACGCGCGGCAGCGGGCCGGGGCGCAGAACCGCCAGCAGCCGCGCGACCTGACGGCGCAGCGGCCAGCCGTCGTCGGCCAACAGCCGGATCATCAGCTTGCCGTCGAAGGCCGAAGCGCCGCCGCGGGTGCCCGGCTCGTCAAGCGCGGCGCGCACGGGGGCCAGCGC
>NZ_JBKOTX010000346.1:0-3515 GCF_047086965.1 Roseovarius halophilus (ex Wu et al. 2025)
GGCCACCGCCGCCCAGACGCCGCTCGCCCACCAGACAGCCGCGCCGACGGCGATCACGGCGATGACCGCGCCCAGCAGCAACAGCCCGGCCGGCACCGCCCCGATGGCGCCTGCCACAAGGCGCAGGCCCGCCCCGACCAGCACCAGATCGGCAACGGGATTGAACCCGCGCGACAGCGCCGTGAACATCGCGAAATCCGCCGTCTTGAGCACGCAAAGCACCGTCAGCCAGACGCAAAGCACGATCCGCGCCGCGGTCGCGGCGCGGCCCCGCAGCGCGATGAGCGCCAGCAAGATGACCGGCAGTTCAAGGGCGAACAGGAACGGCGCCTGCCACGTCATCGCGGCGGGATGATTGGGCTGCACCAGCAGCAGGTGAAGAACAAGCGCCGCAAGAAGCAGCCGCGCCACCGGCCACGCGCGTGCCGGGGTCAAGACCGCCTCCGCCAGAGCCAGAGAACATCCCGGCCGAACGACCAGCCAAGGCCGAGCACCGCCAACGTGACGATCCCCCCGGCGGGCCCGGGCGGCAGGATCGGTGCTTGCACCGCGATGAGCGCGGCAATCTGGACAACGCAGGCCACCTTGCGCCCCGCCCGGTTCGGCAGCGGCCGGCGCATCCACGGCAGGGCCAAGCCCGCCGCGACAAAGGCGTAGCGCGGCACCCCGAGCAGCAGCACCAGCGCCCCGGCGCTCCCGGCCGCGAGGGCGTTGAGCGCGAGGATCAGCCCCAAGGCCGCGTCAACCTCCATGTCGAACCGCGCGCCGAACGCCGATACCAGCCCCTGCCGCCGGGCCAGCCAGCCATCCAGCCCGTCCAGCCCCAGCGCCACGGCCGCCACTGCGAAAACGGCCCAGTCCGCCTGCCCCCCGGCCAGCAGGGGCGCCACGAGGCACGTCGCCAGCGCAAGGCGCAACAACGTGACGAGGTTGCACAGGCCCAGCGCGTCATGCGGATACGTGCGCCGCATCAGCAGGCCGATGATCACGGCCACAAGACCGTAAAGCGCCGTCACGGCGGCCACGCGGGCCGCCCCCGCCGCCAACGGCCCCGACGCGACAAGGATCACCAGCAAGGCCCCGGTCACGGACGCGGCCGCGTACCGCGAGCCGACGGGCGTGACGCCCGTCGCGCCCGCCCGCGACGCCCCCGCGGGCTCCGCATTCTGCTGAATCATGCTCATTACGCTTATCATAGCGCGAACCCGCCGGCGTCAAGGCCCTGCCAGCCAAGGGTTGAACCCGCCCGGCAACGACCTATGCTCTTCATAGATAATGTCACTTGAGCCAACGCAATACCGAACAGTCGCGCGGCTCCTGCACTGGGGCATGGCCATCCTCGTGCTCGCGATGATCGCCGCGGGCCTGCTCATGGTCCGGGATGGCCTTGACCGGTCCTTGCAGAACGCGCTTTTCATCTTCCACAAGAACACCGGCGTGGCGCTGCTGGTACTCGCGCTCGTGCGGCTTGCTTATCGCTGGCGCCGCCCCCCGCCCCCGCTGCCCGCCCACGTGCCGCGATGGCAGGCGCTTGCGGCCGGGGCCAGCCACGCGACGCTTTATACCCTGATGATCGCCATGCCGATCGCTGGCTACACGCGGGTCAAGGCCGGCGGCTTCCCGATCGAGACGCTGGATGCCGCAGGCTTGCCCGCACTGGTGCCCCGGTCCGAGGCCTTGGCCGGGACCGCCAAGCTGATCCACGGCTATGGCGGCTATGTCATCACGGCGGTGATCGCTGTGCATGTCCTTGCCGCGCTGTTCCACCGTCTCATCCGGCGGGATGGCGTGTTTTCGCGCATCTGGCCGCCCATCGCCCCCGGCACACGCTGACGGGCTTGCCGTTTCACGCGGCGGCGATACCTCCTTGCCAGTCGCCACGACCCAGTGTGGGCGCGGCGGCCAGCCAAGGGAGCAGACAGGACAGCATGTCATCCTCCGAAACCCTTCACCGCCCGGCGCGCAACGCGGCCGCCCCGCGGTTGCGCAGGCCGGAGGCTGGATCGGTGTTCTTCGGCCTGACCATCGCGCTCGGCACCGCGATCACGATGGTCTTCGCCCTGTCCGTCACGCAATGGACAGTCGTCGGCTTGGCGGTGATGCCGCTGCTGGCGCTGAACGCGGCATGGATTTCGGGCGGCGCGGCCACGGCGATCATCGGCCTGTGCCGAAAGTCACCGCATTGCGGGCCGCCCCCAGCCCCGGCGTGGCACCCGACGGGCCGCACGGCGATCCTCTTGACCTTGTGCCGGGAACCGCCCGGACCAGCAGCCGCCTACCTGCGCGATCTGCATGCCCGCCTCGGCCGCGCCGGCCTGTCCGGCGACACGTGCATCTTCGTCCTGTCGGACACGACCGGCAGCGCCGCCATCGCCCGCGAAGAGGCCGCGCTGCGCGACCTCGTCGCGGCTGGAAAGGTGCAGTACCGCCGCCGGAACGCCAATACCGGGCGCAAGCCCGGCAACATCGCCGACTGGCTCCGCCGGCACGGCGACGACTTCGATTACATGCTGGTGCTCGATGCCGACAGCCGCATGTCGGCCGGCCGTATCCGCCGCATGATCCACCAGATCGAAACCCGCCCGCGCACCGGCCTGTTGCAGGCCGGGATGGGCCTCGTGCCCGGACACACCCGGTTCGGCCGCCATCAGCGCGTCGCGGTGCGGCTCATGTCGTCGAACTTCGGACGCGGCATGGCCGCATGGGCCGGGCGCACCGGCAACTACTGGGGGCACAACGCGATCATGCGCTTGGCCGCCTTCCGCGACGCCGTCAACTTGCCCACGCTCGCGGGTCGGCCACCTTTCGGCGGGCCGATCCTGAGCCACGATTTCATCGAGGCCGCGTGGATACGCAAGGCCGGATGGGCGGTGGAGCTTGACCCCGATCTCGCCGGCAGCGCCGAGGACGCCCCGCAGACACTGGCGGCGTTTCACAAGCGCGACCGCCGCTGGTGTCAGGGCAACCTTCAGCACCTGCGTGTGCTGGTCCGGCGCGGCCTGCACCCGATGAGCCGCTTTCACCTCGCATCCGGCGTGCTCAGCTATCTCGCCGCGCCCGCGTGGCTGCTGCTGGTGATCGCCATCGCGTCGGGTGCCGTCACCGTCGCCGGCGCGCTGCCGTTCGCCACGGTCGCGGCCGTGCTGATGCTGCCGAAACTCTGCGCGCTGGCCGGGCGCATCCGCCGCGACAGGACGATGCGCCGGCGCCTGCTGACCCTGCGGGCCTGGCTGGGGGAACTCACCACATCGAGCCTCGTCGCGCCGATCATGATGATCCGCCAGACGGGCGCCGTGCTGTCGGTGCTGGCCGGACGCGACTGCGGCTGGAAATCGGGCCGCACCGCGCGCTGGCGGATCCCGCGCGGGCTGCCGGAGGCCACCGCCGGGGCCGCCATCACGCTGGTCGCGGTCCTTCTATCGGTCTGGCGCGGCATGGGGGGCTTCTCGAAGCCCTCACGTGTCCCCAGAACGCTCCGAAGCCGGAGGATCAGGAAAATGGCGATCCCGGCAAGG
>NZ_JBKOTX010000347.1:0-3509 GCF_047086965.1 Roseovarius halophilus (ex Wu et al. 2025)
GCCCCGGGCGCGCATGGTGCGGGCGAACTGCCCGTGGCCGACAATGCCGCGCTGGCGCTCCTGCGCGCGCTGCGCCGCGACGGGCGTGACCGCCCGGCCCTGTCCGACTTGGCCGACATGGCCAAGACGATCCGCGCGGAGCTTGCGCTTTACGCCCCCGGCGCGCGCGTCATCGTGGACAAGCTGCCGCTCAACTTCCGCTGGACGGCGCTGTTGCTCGCCGCCCTGCCCGAGGCGCGCATCATCCATGTCACCCGCGACGCGGTCGAAACCTGCTGGTCCAATTTCCGCACCTGCTACGCGGCGGCCGGCAACGGCTTTGCCTACGGGCTTGACGACCTTGCGCGGTATCACGGTCTCGCAACCGCGCACATGGCCCGGGTCCACGCGCAAAACGATCCGCGGCTGACCCGGCTGGCCTATGAATCCCTCGTCGCCGCCCCGCGCGAAGAGATGCGCCGCGTTGTCGATTTCTGCGGGCTGGAATGGGCCGATGCCTGCCTCGCGCCCGAGCGCAACGCGCGGCCCGTGCTCACGGCGAGCGCCCGACAGGCCCGCCGGCCCCTTTACGACGGTAACCAGCGCGGCTGGCAGCGCTACGAAGCACGGCTGGCACCCCTTCTGGCGGGGCTTGCCCGGACGTAAATCATGACCGCATCGGCAGGATCCCGCCTTTTCCTTTCCCGCGCGGGTCGATACTGTGCCGCCAGAAAATCCGGGGTCTGAACGGGCAGGGGAACGCGTCATGGCGCATATCATCGTCGTCGGGAACGAAAAGGGCGGGGCGGGCAAATCCACCGTCTCCATGCACGTGGCCACGGCGCTGGCCCGTATGGGGCACCGCACCAGCGCGCTCGACCTCGACCTGCGGCAGAAAACCTTCGGCCGTTATGCCGCCAACCGCGCCCGCTTTGTCGAGAGCGAGGGCATCGACCTGCCCAGTGCCCGCTATCACGACCTGCCCGAGATCGACCAGTCCGGCCTCGAACCCGGCGAGAACCCGTATGACCGGCGCCTGTCAAGCGCGATCGCCGATCTGGAACCGACATCCGACTTCATCGTGATCGACTGCCCCGGCTCGCACACGCGGCTCAGCCAGGTGGCGCACAGCCTTGCCGACACGCTCATCACCCCGCTCAACGACAGTTTCGTTGATTTCGACCTGCTGGCCCATGTTGACAGCGACGGGCAGAAAATCCTCGGCCCGTCGGTCTATTCCGAAATGGTCTGGAACGCGCGGCAGCTTCGCGCGCAGGCCGGGCTGCGGCCGATCGACTGGGTGGTGGTGCGCAACCGGTTGGGCGCCCAGCAGATGGTCAACAAGAAGAAGATGGGCGACGCGCTGGACAACCTCGCCAAGCGCATCGGCTTCCGCACCGCGCCCGGGTTCAACGAGCGCGTGATCTTCCGCGAATTGTTCCCCCGGGGGCTCACCCTGCTCGATCTGCGCGACATCGGGGTCAAGCAGCTCAACATCTCGAACATCGCCGCGCGTCAGGAACTGCGTGACCTGATCCGCGAACTGGACTTGCCCGGTGTCGAGGCCGATTTCTGACGCCACGCCGCCCCTAGGTCGCGGCCACGCGTCGGCGCCCCCGCAGCGCCACCATGTTCGAGATCATCAGCGCCCCGATCACGACGGCACCGCCCACCAGCGCCCAGCGCCCCGGGTCCTCGCCCACCACGGCCCAGACGAGCAGCGGCGCCAGCACAGATTCCAGCAGGATCAGCAACGCCACCTCGGCCGAGCTGATATAGCGCGGCCCCATCGTGAGGAAGCACGTGGCCACCGCGATGAACGCCCCGTGCCCGAGGAACAGGGGCCATTCCGTCGCCACAGGCGCCATCGGCTGGGTAAAGGGCCACACGACCAGCCCTGCCCCGATATAGGCCAGCGGGATCGCCGGGATCATCGACACGTCCTTCACGCGCCGTACCGCCGTGAGGGCGGCGGCGTAGCTGGCCGACACCATGACCGCAAAGATGTCGCCCTTCCATGACGCGACCGCGTTCTCGGACGAGCCATAGGCGATGATCCCCAGCCCGACGAAAACCCCCATCATGGTCAGCACCATGCGCCGGCTGATCCCCTCGCCTAGGAAAACGCGGCCGAAAATCGCCGCGAAGACCGGCATCGAGGCGAAGATGAACACCACGTTGGCCACGCTGGTATTCGTCACCGCCAGTACGAAACCCGGCGCGGTGAAGCCGATCAGGATCATGTAGATCGCCCCCGGCCAGCCCGTGCGCAGCACCGCGCGGAACCCCGCGAGGCCCTGCACCGCCAGCAGCCCCAGCAGGATCATCACCCCCGATGTCATGCCGCGCCAATAGGCCGTCGCCATCGGCTGCGCGTCGATCAGCCGGACGAAAAGCGAATCCGGCACCACGAACAGCACGCCCAGCGTGGTCAGCAACAATCCCTTGGCATGGTCGGTCATGGCCACAGCATTCCGGTTTTTGCGCCGGAAAGTAAACCCCCCGGCCCCGCCCACGGCCGGCACGCAAGGGCCGCGCAGGCAGCGGTGGACGTTGCCGGCGCAACGCGGTTTAATCCACGTCGGAAACCACGACCGGAGCCGCCCCATGCCCGCCCCCGAGAACCGTTTCAAATCCGCCCTTCTGCGCGGGGAGCACCTTTATGGCTGCTGGGCCGGCTTCGCCGACCCCTACCCGACCGAAGTGCTCGCCACCGCCGGGTTCGACTGGCTGGTGATCGACGGCGAACACGCGCCCAACGACCTGCGCACCATCACGGCCCAGCTCCAGGTGCTGGCGGGCGGGCACAGCCAGCCCGTGGTCCGCCTGCCCATGGGCGAGGACTGGGCGATCAAGCAAGTGCTGGATGCCGGCGCGCAGACGCTGCTCATCCCGATGGTCGAAAGCGGCGCGCAGGCACGCGACCTCGTGCGCGCCATGCGCTACCCGCCGGCGGGCATCCGCGGCTCCGGCGCGGCGCTTGCCCGGGCCTCGCGCTTCTCCGCCATTCCCGATTACGGCGCCACGGCGAACGACCAGATGTGTTTGCTGGTGCAGGTCGAAACCCGTTCAGGCATCGCCGCGCTTGACGATATCCTCGGCGTCGATGGCGTGGACGGCGTGTTTATCGGCCCCTCCGACCTTGCCGCCGACATGGGCTATCTGGGCCGCAAGCAGGACGGGCCGGTGCAGGACACGATCCATGACGCGCTGGCGCGCATCGCGGCCACCGGCAAGGCACCCGGAATCCTCGCCACCGATCACGACACCGCGCTGAAATACCGCGACTGGGGCGCGCGCTTCATCGCCGTGGGGATCGACGTGCTGATGCTGGCGCAGGCCGCGCGCGCCACGATGGCCCGCTGGCGCGACGATGGCTGACCGGCTCGTCGCCGATGTGGGCGCCACCAATACCCGCGTCGGGCTGGCCGGTGCGAACGGCCTGCGGCGCGGCACGGCCCGCAGCTTTGCGAATGACGGCTTCGCCGGTCCTTTTTCACCCCCGACGACCACACCGTGTTGCTGTCCAA
>NZ_JBKOTX010000348.1:0-3502 GCF_047086965.1 Roseovarius halophilus (ex Wu et al. 2025)
CACAGCCTGATCGCGCCCCTGTTCGTCTCGACCACGCAATTGAACTGCATCGCAAGGTAATCCAGCTTGGCCGCCTCAAAACCGCGCGCCCGCGTCATTTGCGGCCGATGCGCGGCTCTGTTCCCGCGCGCATCCGGGCGATGTTTTCGCGGTGGCGCCAGATCACGACGGCCATGAGCGCCCCGCCCAGCGCGACGAGCCCGCCATGGCCCAGCACCAGCATCCAGACCGGGGCCAGCCCCGCCGCCGCGATGGCCGAGAGCGAGGAGAGGCGCGTGAGCGCCGCCGTGGCCAGCCATGTCAGGCAGGCCGCCAGCCCCACCGGCCAGGCGAGCGCCAGCAGGAGCCCGAGGAAGGTGGCCACGCCCTTGCCGCCGCGGAAGCCCAGCCAGACCGGGTAGCAATGCCCGAGGAACGCGGCGAGCCCGGCAAGCTGGCCGGCATCGGGCCCCGCGAGCGCCCGGGCCAGCAGGACCGCCACCGCCCCCTTGGCCCCGTCGAGAAGCAGCGTCGCGGCGGCGGCGGGTTTCGAGCCCGTCCGCAGCACGTTCGTCGCCCCGATATTGCCCGAGCCGATCCGGCGCAGGTTGCCCAGCCCCATCAGCCGCGCCAGTACCATGCCGAAGGGGATCGACCCCAGCAGGTAGCCAAGAGCGGCCCAGAGCGCGAGCAGGGCGGCGGAGGTTTCGATGAACGGCATCAGGCGGCCTCGTGGACAGGGGTGCCCGCGACGTAGCTGGCCAGTACCCGGCCCTGCAGGCGGGCGCCGTCGAAGGGCGTGTTCCTGGATTTCGACCGGAGTTGCCAGCGATCGAGGACGAACGGCGCGTCGGCATCGAACAGCACGAGGTCGGCGGGCGCCCCGGCGGCCAGCCGTCCGGCGCCGAGCCCCAGCCGCCGCGCCGGGTTGAGCGCCATCGCGCGGAACAGTTCGGGCAGGGTGAGCGCACCCGCGTGGTAGAGGCGCAGCGCGGCGGGCAGCAGCGTTTCCAGCCCCACGGCGCCGCTCGCCGCCTCCTCGAAGGGCAGGCGCTTGCTTTCCTCGTCCTGCGGGGTGTGCATCGAGCTGATCACGTCGATCAGCCCCTCGCGCAGTGCCGCGATCACCGCCTGCCGGTCCTCCTCGGATCTCAGCGGCGGCTTGACCTTGAAGAAGGTGCGGTAATCGGCCACGTCGAGCTCGTTCAGCGCGAGGTGATGGATACTGGTCCCGGCGGTGATGTCGAGCCCGTTGCGCTTGGCCCGGCGCAGCGCGGGCAGCGCACGGGCGGTGGTGACCTGGTCGGCGTGGTAGCGCGCGCCGGTCATCTCGAGCAGCGCGATGTCACGGTCGAGGCCCATCCGCTCGGCCATGGGCGACACGCCCGGCAGGCCGCGCAGCGACGCGAACTTGCCGGAGGTGGCGGCCGCCCCGGCGCTCAGCCCCGGGTCCTGCGGGTGGGCGATGACGAGCGCGCCGAGCCCGCGCGCGTAACTCAGCGACCGGGTCAGCACCCTGGTGTCGGTGACGACACGGTCGCAATCGGTGAAGGCCACGGCCCCGGCATCCATCAGGAAGGCGATCTCGGTCATCTCGCGGCCCGCGCGCCCCTTGGTCAGGGCCGCCATGGGCAGCACGTTGACGGGCGCGGCGGCCCTGGCGCGGCGGGCCACGAATTCCAGCGCCTCGGGGCTGTCGATCGCCTGGGCCGTGTCGGGGCGCGTGGCCATTGTCGTCACGCCGCCGGCGGCCGCGGCCAGCCCGGCGGAGCGGAAACTTTCCTTGTGCCGCTCGCCCGGCTCGCAGACCTTGACGCCGATATCAACGATGCCCGGGGCAAGGCACTTGCCGCCGCAATCGCGCCGGTGGACGGCCGGCGGCATGTCCTCGCCCTGCCCGCCCACCGCGCGGATCGCGCCGTCCTCCACCAGCAGCCAGCCGGGCGCGTCGGTGCCGGCCTCGGGGTCGATCAGCCGGGCATTGGTGAAAAGCGTGGTGGTCATTCGGTTTCCTCGCGATTCTCGCGTCGTTCGAGACGTGCAACGTGCGGGTGAAACACTTCGTGTAGACGGGCAGCATTCCGAACCAGCCAATCATGTTGGCGGGACCAGTCGGTTTCGTCGCTCACGTCGGCATTGAGGGTATAACAGATCCTAGCATCCTGCTTCTCCGGCAATGCCTGCCAGTCCAGAGACGCGCCAAAGGCAGCTTCGAGTTCTGATTTTCGTGCTTCAAGTATCAAGAAGTCCTGCTTGGCCCATTTGCCTGCAAGATATATTTCTACCCGTGCCCAGTTGTCTCGGGTATTCATTGCCATGTTCAGCCCAACGCCGGTCTTTCCGATCCCGTGTGAAAGCCAAGACTGCGCCGGTGCAGAGACCGGGCGCATCGGCCCGCCGTTCTGCGCCAGAACGGCCTGCACGCCACTCCAATAACGTTGCTGCATAGCGCGTGTCGGGGTCAACGTCTCTTCAACAGCCCTTTTTGCTGAAGCCGTACTCCGCGACCAGTCGTTGGGTTTGCTTACCACGTTGAACTTGGGCGCCGCCGGGCTGTTGCCGATGCACCACAGCTCCACCTCCAGCGCGAAAAACCGCACTTCGGCCTCTGTGATCTCGTTGAGCCAGTCGATCGCGGCACGGTGTTCCTCGGCCACACGGGCAGCGATCCAGACAATCGTCACGGCATCCAGACCTGCAGCATAGGTCATCAACTGCCCGAGATGCGTGTGATCGGTGCGTTCCAATTGGTTCTCCACCAGTACCCAGCGATCCGAAAGCGTATCTTTGCACAGGATGTCGGCCCTGAACGGCCCGACGTTCTGCTCCACCGCCTCCAGTTCCAGATCAACCCCCAGCGTATCGCCCAAAAGCGCCAGATTGTCCTCGCGCGCCAGCCAAGGTGTGAAATCCTGTGCCTCGGTCTGCCAGATGCGGCGTAATTCCACGCGTTCGAGCCGTCCCAGGTCGCTCATGTCGTCCTCCCCATCGCCGCCTCGATCCGGGCCTTCGTGGCGTCGCGGTCGGGCTGGTATTTCAGCAGGTGCTTGTCGCCCGTCCGCGTGACCACCTGCACCGCCGAGCCCAGCACGCGGATCGCCGCGATCTCGTCCAGTGTCACCATGCGGCCCTGCGGCCCCATCAGGCGCCGGTCGGTCAGGTCCCAGCGCGCCGCCGCCTCGTCCGAGGCGACGTAGAGCGCGCGCACCGCCACCGCCGCCAGGCCGCCGACGGCACCCGTCCAGACATGCGGGTTGCCCATGGCCCAGAGCACGGCCATGCCCAGCCCCATCGCCCCCGCCGACAGCCAAGCGTGATCGCGCCAGTACGTCGCGCGGTCCGCCGGGAAGCGCGCCAGCACGCGCTCTCCGTCGGCCAGCGGCGCGACGGGTGTCATCGACTGATCCATCCCGCCCTCCATCAGCGCCAACATCGAGATCGACCCCGGGCTGCGGGGGCTGACTCGGACCTATTTCGAGATGCGCGACGAGAGCTTCATCGCCATGGGCGAGCGGCTGGCGCG
>NZ_JBKOTX010000350.1:0-3463 GCF_047086965.1 Roseovarius halophilus (ex Wu et al. 2025)
GGCGTCGATCTCGACCAACGGATCGCGCTTGGCATCGAGGCTCGCATACCGGTCCGAAAGATCAAAGAAACCCATCTGCGCCATCGTCTTACCCCCATCCCAGTTTGCCGCCCCGATCATACCGCAGCGCCGGGTTCAGGGCAATTTTTAGAGGTGCCCTGTAAAATCGCTGCGGGCTCTCCTCTGACCGGGCAAGCGCTAGATCAGCGATGGCGCGGGCAATGCGGCCGTTGCCATCCTCGAATGGGTGAATGGTCACGAACCACAAATGCGCCAGCGCAGCCTTGATGACCGGATCAGTGGTCAGGGGCGCGTTGAACCATGTGAGGAAGGCCTTCATCTCGGCGGTAACCCTTGGTGCAGGCGGGGCCGAGTAGTGAACCCTCTCCTTAC
This sequence comes from Roseovarius halophilus (ex Wu et al. 2025), assembly GCF_047086965.1. Taxonomy (NCBI): domain Bacteria; kingdom Pseudomonadati; phylum Pseudomonadota; class Alphaproteobacteria; order Rhodobacterales; family Roseobacteraceae; genus Roseovarius; species Roseovarius halophilus (ex Wu et al. 2025). The sequence goes on from NZ_JBKOTX010000350.1 coordinate 394, forward strand.
CGTAAGGCCCCGAAATCACCTGCATCGGGCCAGTACTGTCACCGCGCCATCCTCCAACGATGATCTTAGTCATGCCGCTGCGTCCGGTGGGGAACAACGCGGCATGCCATCCGAAAAGGCGCTCGTCAGTGAGTGCGGCCTGATAGTTCCGCGTTGCGTCCAGCATCACCTCAACGATCCCTTCGACGTTGCGATCGGTCGGAGGCAGGGCGCCAATATCGATACCAAGCCGCCGTGCGAGTGATGATCGCACCTGAGTCGCGTCGAGCTGTTCGCCTTCGATTTCGCTTGTTTTAACGACGTCCTGAGTTAGCGTCTGAAGGACGGCTTCCTCGCGCAGTTTGAAGCCCAGCGCTTCCATTCGCCCGATCAATCGTCCTTGGTCGTGGCGAACTGCCGCGAGAGGAGTTGAAATGCCCGCATCCTGCCAGGTTAGGTTTGGCCAGTCAGGTTGCTCCCAGATATACATCGCAAACTCCGCATAATACGCGACGATTGTGCGCTGTATTCTCCGCAGGCGCAAGGAAATACGCCGCATAAATTGCGGAGAATCGAGGGCTATTCTCCGCAGGCCGTGCCCGATCTGAGGTGTCCGCTTCCGTTAATCCCCTGAGCAGAAACGCCCAAGGCGGTTGAAAGGGCGGCGGGTGATCTGCTGTGGTGACCGCGAAAAAATTTCCTTATAACAGATCGATCAGTGGGCAGAGGCACGGTGCGCCATCTGTTGAAAACTTAGTTATGTCCGCGTAGACTACTTAGTCATACTGGAGGCAAATGATGACCCACAAAACCACCCTGAGCTTTACCGACCGCCACCATCGCTTCTTGACTGAGAAAGTCGGTGAGGGCGTATTTGCCTCACAGAGTGCGGCTGTTGCCGCAGCGCTTGAGCAGATGATCCGTGATGAAGAGGAGCGGGCTATCCTACTTGATGGCATGGCCAATGAAATTCGGGCGCGGATGCAAACCTCGCGCGATGAATATGTCGACCCTGCGCCTGTTTTTGCTGCAGCGCGTCGAGCCATCTGAGCGCCGCGCGCAAGATGAAATATCGTATCCGGTTCCACCCGGCTGCCGGCGACGACCTGAAATCGATTGCGGAAATGATCGCCAGCTACGCGGGGCCGCAAGCGGCAGAGCGTCGATTGGCTGAGATTGAGGAAGTCGTATTGAGCCTCGCGGACACGCCGCACAAGGGCAGCATCCGAGCGGAGATAGCTCCGGGCCTTCGCGCCATTCCTGCAGGCAGGAAGGCAGTTGTCGCCTTCACGGTCGATGATGCCACGCGAACGGTTTTCGTACATGTTGTCGGCTACGCTGGTTCCAACTGGGTTCAGCGAACATCATCACGAGGACAATAATTGTGGCTCGGCGTCCCGCACATAAATGGGCGTTCAAATCCGGCATGCGTGCTGGTGCTTACAGCTGGCGCTCCTCGGCAAAGGCTATCGACAGGCTAAAGTCCGCCAGCGCCGAAATCCGAGCGGTGGCCCGCTCGGAACCTGTGATCGCCGCTGAGGGCGTCATTGCGCTGGCCCAGCGCATTTGGCCCGCTTTTGAGCATATTGACACATCCTCCGGAGCACTCGGCACAGCGGTCCGCCGGACGCTTGATGAACTTGTGCCAATCTTGATCGATGCACCTACTGAAGAGGACACTCGGGGGAAATGGCTGGAGCTTCTGCGTGAGGCGATCCTCGATGACGGTGTTGATTACCTCGCACCGATCGCGGATCGATTTGGTGAAATCGCGGCCTTCCCGGCTTTGATGAACCTGCATGCAGATCGTGATCTCGATCTCATCCAGGCCGCATGGTCCGATCACGTACGTTATGCACATGTTCCGACCGCAACTTTGACGCTGTCCTGCTTGCTTGAGGCAGGGCGCTTCGCTGAGCTTCTCGATTTGCTGGCGATCAAGAAGACCCATCTCTGGTTTGACGAAAAGTTCGGCGCTGAGGCCTTGTTGCGTCAAGGGCGTGAGGATGAAGCCTTGGCCTACGCAGAAGCGCTTCTTGCCGATGACCGCCAACCTTGGGGGCGTCGAGACATTGCCCGGTTTTGTGAACACATCCTAGTCCGCCAAGGCCGTGCGGAGCATGCCTATCGTCGATTTGGTCTGCCCACGGCCTCGGGTAATACCTATCTTGCCATCTGGCGTGATCTGGTGAAGCGCTACCCAGACCTCGACGCCCGGATGATCCTTGAGGATTTGATCGCTGCTCATGAATCAAAGGGAAAATGGTTTGCCGCCGCAAAGACGGCAAGGTTCCTTGATATCGCGCTGGATTGCGCCGCTCACCATGACGCGGCACCGGCAACCTTGATCCGCGCGGCCCGCGACCTGAAACTCAAGGAGCCCGATTTTGCCGCACAGGTTGCCTTTTGCGCGGTCCGGCATCTCGTTCAGGGCCGCGGTTATGAACCGTCGCCGTTAGACATTGATGAAGCTGTCGAGCACTTGATGGTTGCCGCGGGGCGCATTGGCGCTTCTGACTGGGCGCTGCAGGAGCTGCGCCGCATCTCAAGTTCACCCAGATCAGCGGGCCTCATGGCAGATCGGTTGGCACGTGTGCTCTCTTCGATTGACGAATCCAGAAATAAGCATTGAGAGGCCTGTCGTCTGCCCGCGTGGGCCTCAGCCTCACGGGCAAGTTGGGGGGAACCGTCCTCAAGCTGACGACCCGTGCATTCCGCTTGGCGGTCTAAAAAACATCGAGCGGATCACGGCTGCCAGCTTGTGCATGTGATCAAACCGGTGAGAGCCGCCCGGAAAGGTCACAATGGGCAAAGTATCCCCAACGATTTGCAGGGTTCCTTGCGGGTCGATGACGTTGTCGCCCATGTCGAGGGCAACGAGCCCTTGGCCATCCATTCGAAACGGGAGGGCGTTATAGGCCTCGACAGTCTCTTCTCGTAGGGTGAACCGCGTCCCGTAGTGTGTTCCACCCTCGCCAATATATTTTTGGAGTGAGTATTCCACGCGCATGTGGCCACGGATTCCACGATGATGTGGCCACCGGTTCCACGGCATGTGGCCACCCCTTGAGACATACCTGCGAGGCGATCT
>NZ_JBKOTX010000351.1:0-3452 GCF_047086965.1 Roseovarius halophilus (ex Wu et al. 2025)
TTCCATCAGCTTGTCCAAAAGGTCTTTGTCGATGCTCATTCGTGGTCTCCTTTTCAGAACCGTTACCACGCCAGAGCACAAAATTCAGGATAGTCCCCGTGGTCTCCAAGCTGAGCGCCCAATCGCAGTCGGCCGGGAGGCGCTGCGGCTTTGCGGCGCAAGACCGGGATGCATCATATAATCCGGCATCGCAGCTTACTCGCGCTAAAGCGGACAGGACAGCGATTTCATCACTTCATCCCCCGGGCACGGTCGGCAAGGCGCACAAGGTATTCACCAGCCGCATCTGGTCGACCGTTTCACACTTCGCCTCTCGCAGTCGTGGCGCGCCGAAGATCAGCGCCAACGCCTTGGCGCGTGAGACAGCCACGTTGATCCGATTGAGCGAGAACAGGAACTCCATGCCGCGCGAGGTTTCCTCGGCCGATGAGGCGGTCATGGAAACGAGGCAGACGGACGCCTCCTGTCCTTGAAACTTGTCGACCGTGCCGACGCGGACTTCGGGCGGCAGTGCATCGCGAAGGGCGTTCACCTGCGCGTTGTAGGGAGCGACGACAATGATGTCGTTCTCGCGCATGGGGCGGCGCGTGCCGTCCTTTTCCGTCCACTCGCCCTGCAGAAGTTCGGCGACCGCCAGCTGGATCGCGGCGACTTCCTCCTCTGAGACCTGTGCATTCCCTGCATGTTCAACAGGGACCCAGAAGGCTCCGGCCTCGGGAACGTGAGTGCCGCTCAACGCCTGTCGAGCGGTATCGGGGTGGCTGGTCAGCCGCCCATCGTAAACCTGTTGCGAGATAAAGCAGCAAACCTCCGGCTGCATGCGCCGCGAGACTGGAAGGAAAATGCCCCGATCTTTAGACACCGTCGCGTGATCGCCGAGTATCCAGTCGAGGCAGGAAAGATGGGCAGGTGGCGGGTGCGCGCCCTGAATGACCTGCGGCAGCTGACGCGGGTCGCCGACCAGCACAATGTTGCGCGCAGCGCGCCCCATGGCGACCATATTGGCAAAGCCAACCTGTCCCGCCTCGTCCACAAAGAGCCAGTCAAGCGTCTGCTCAAACTCCGGGCGCGAGAAGAGAAAGGCCGTGCCTCCGACGATATCAGCCTCTGTGAGCACCGGGTCCTGGTTGGACGTGACACGAGAGATGCCGGTCACGCCCACGGGATAGCCGTCGTCTGTACCGCTTACCTTGTGAGCTAGCGTGGCGCTCTCTGGTGTGATGTCTGGATCGTGGTCCTCTATAGCACTCAGACACCCCATCAGCACATTGCGAATGGCCTCGTGGCTGTTTGAGGCCACGCCGACGCGGTAGCCTTGTCGTACCAGCGACAAGATCGCGCGCGACGTGACGTAGGTCTTGCCCGTGCCCGGCGGCCCTTGAACCGGTAACACGGTGCTGTCCATCGCACCCACGGCCGCGATCGTCCCGGCCACCGGATCGGCGCCATCCAGCAGGTCGGGCTTCGCGCCGGTTTTAAGGCGCGGTGCTGCGCAAGACAAAAGGTCGTCAATGGCGGTAAACTGACGCTGCTCGCATTGATCCTTGATGACAGCGCGCAGAGCTGCGGCGATGACGTCGGTCTTGAGCGGCCAGTCTGGGTGCAGCGTCAGGTGGTCGGTCAGTAGATCGACCTTATTTACCCCAGTCTTGAGAGTAATCTTTCGCTTGGTCGGGTCGAGATCTGCGATGTCGATGGTGGTTGGATGTCCGTCAGCGACTGGCACCGTCGCCTTCTTGCCGCCCCTCAGCTTCGTTTCCTGGGGCGGGAACCGATAGGTGCGGGCCATGGATCGTTTCACCGGTTCCGCCGGGCCAACCGCCTCGAGCCCGGCAAGCGCATCGAGGTCGTCGATCAGCTCGTCCTCGTCCTTCCCGACGCTGTCGAAAACGGCCCATTGCGCCGGTTTCGCCTCGCGCTTGTGAAAGAAGCCAAGGTTGAAGAGCATCTGTTGCCGTTCCGCGGGCAGACCCGAATTGGCAAGCATGCCGCGCAAGTTTTTGGCGTCTTCGTCTTCAGTCTTCTCTTGGTCTCCCGCGTCCTCGCCCAGACGCGGCCAGGAGCCTTCTGGCCGGACCTCGACTAGCCAGTCCCGAAGTTCCTCCGTGGAGATGCAGTCGATACGGTTGTAGTCCTCGATCTCATCGAGGATTTGCTGCTCGCCCGTCTCACGCCAGCGTTCGTAGGCGACAACCGACCCTCCCGCCGTCGTTACCTCGCCATCGCGCTCTCGCTCGTAGAAAGCCTCCATCGACTTGATTGAATAATTCGCCTCCGAGCAGATCAAGCCGCCGCGCACGACGGCGTAGAGATCGACAAAGCGACGCTCACGCAGAAGCCGGTCGAAAAACGCCTCACAGATCCCGTATTTTCTAGTTAGGCGATCGAGCGCGGTTATCTCGTAGGGTGCATAGTGGTAGATACGCGCCTCAGGATTTTTTTCGAGCCGCGCCCGAAAGAACTCCAGCAGCTCTGACAGCGCGCGCGCCTCCGCCTTGTGGTCATGCGCCCAGAACGCGCGGAACTGGTTATCGTACCAAACACCATGCAGGTATTCGAGGCCGCCTTCGTAGTGAGGATCGCCCTCGATGTCGTAAAAGATATCGCCGCATTTTGGCTCGGGTAGCAGGTTGAAACCTTTGACTGGCTCTGGCGCGCGCAGTTCGTAAGCCGGCGCTCCTGTCTTGCGGGCATGTTGAAGACGAGCCTGCGTGACGAGCTTTGCCCGTGTGGTTTCCGCCATGCCGGGGATCTGCTCGTCGTTCCCGGCCAGCGCCTCCATCGTGGTGATCCCCGCCGCTTCGAGTTTCTTCACCTGACCGCGCCCGATGCCAGCGACATTGAATAAGCTGTCCTCGGCGTCCCAGACGCTTTCGCAGTGGTCGGCCCAACGGCATAACGCACAATCGGCGCAGGGGATGGGGCGTGTGGGCCATGGGTCAGCCACGAAAGCCTCAAGACGTGCGCGCGCGCCGCGTGCGTATTGGGCATAGTCTGCGAGGCGTAGGGGCGCGCGCTTTCCTGAGCCGAGTTCGACGTAGGCGAACTCGGGGTGCACCTCCTGAATTTCGGACAGAAGGTCAGAGTAGAGCACGAGCTGAAGGACGTGCTTTGGATGGGGCTGCTGTTTCAGCTTAGTATCTGCGACTTCGTAGCTGAAAGGCCCAAGCGCCGAGGGCCGCTCCACGCGCTCCAGAAAATCGGACCAGCCGCCCCAATTACCTGACACCAACGCGCCTTGAAAAACGACGTCAGGCCCTTCAGGGCACCTCTAAAAATTGCCCTGAACCCGGCGCTGCGGTATGATGGGGTGGCAAACCGTGATGGGGGTAAGACGATGGCGCAGATGGGTTTTTGATCTTTCGGACCGGTATGCGAGCCTCGATGCCAAGCGCGATCCGTTGGTCGAGATCGACGCCGTGGTGCCGTGGGAGGAGTTTCGCCCGGCGCTC
>NZ_JBKOTX010000352.1:0-3438 GCF_047086965.1 Roseovarius halophilus (ex Wu et al. 2025)
ATCGCGGAGGCGGCGAAAGGCGGCTGGTCGCGGCGCGCCACGGCATCCTCGGCCAGCACGCGGCCCGCCGCATCGGCCAGCGCGACGGTTTCGGCCGGCAGCGGGGCAACCAGCGCGAACAGATGGTCAAGAGCCGCCTCGACCGAGATCATGTCGCCTCGTAACGGCCGGATTTCCCGCCGTCCTTCAGCAGCACGCGGATGCCGCCGATCTCCATCGCCTTGTCCACGGCCTTGACCATGTCATAGACGGTCAGCGCCGCGGTGCTGGCTGCCGTCAGCGCCTCCATCTCCACGCCGGTGCGGCCGGTCGTCTTGACCGTGGCCTCGATGCGCACACCGGGCAGGTCCGGGTCGAGCGTGAGGTCGACCGACACCTTGCTGACGGGCAGGGGATGACACAGCGGGATCAGTTCCGGTGTCTTCTTGGCGCCCATGATGCCGGCAAGGCGCGCCACGGACAGCACGTCGCCCTTCTCGGCCCGGCCTTCGGAGACGATATCGAAGGTGTCGCGCGCCATCCTGACATGCCCTGCGGCGGTTGCCACACGCGCGGTTTCTGCCTTGTCCGAGACATCGACCATGTGGGCATGCCCGTCACTGTCGAAATGACTGAGACCGGCCACCGTCACAGGCCCCCCGGGGCCGTCAGCGGCTGCGCCAGCAGGTCGCGCGTGGCCTGCGCCACGTCGTCTGCGCGCATCAGGGTTTCCCCGATCAGGAAACAGCGGGCGCCGTACATGGCGATTTCCGCGAGTTCCTTGGGCGATGTCAGGCCGCTTTCGCATACGATCACGCGGTCGGGTGGCACGAACTTGGACAATTGCCGCGTGGTGTCGAGGCTTGTCTCGAAGGTGTGCAGGTCGCGGTTGTTGATCCCGATCAGGGTCGAGTCGAGTTTTTCCGCGCGCTCGAGCTCGTCGCGGTCATGCACCTCGATGAGCGCATCCATGCCCCATGCCTGCGCGGCGTCCTCCAGCTCCTTGGCCTGCGCGTCACTTACGCTGGCCATGATGACGAGGATGCAATCGGCGCCCCATGCCCGTGCCTCGGCGACCTGGTAGGGGTCGTACATGAAATCCTTGCGCAGGACGGGCAGGTCGCAGGCCTCGCGCGCGGCGGTGAGGTAGTCGGGCGCGCCCCGGAAGCTGGGCGCGTCCGTCAGAACCGAAAGGCAGGCCGCGCCGCCCTCGGCATAGGCGCGGGCAAGCGCCGCCGGGTCGAAATCCTCCCGGATGAGCCCCTTGGACGGGCTGGCCTTCTTGATCTCGGCGATGAGCCCGTATCCCTGCTTGCTTGCCTGCAGCAGGGCCTCGGCGAACGGCCGGACGGGCGGCGCGTTCTGGGCGTCGGCGTTGACCTCCTCGAGCGGTTTCGCGGCCTTGGCCGCCTCGATCTCCTCAAGCTTGTAGGACTTGATCTTTTGCAGGATGGTCGGCGTGTTCATGCGGCCTCCGATGTGACCCTGGCCAATTTCTCGACACGGGCCTGCGCGGCGCCGCTGTCGATGCTTTCGCGGGCGATCGCCACGCCCTCTTTCAGGTCGCCGGCCTTGCCCGCGATCACCAGCGCGGCGGCGGCGTTCAGCAGCACGGCATCGCGATACGCGCCCGGCGCCCCGGCCAGAAGCGCGCGGAAGGCCGCGCCGTTCTCCTCGGGGGTGCCGCCGAGGATGTCCTCGAACGGGTGGACGGGCAGGCCGAAATCCTCGGGGTGGAGCTCGGTTTCGTGGATCGTGCCGTCCTCTTCCAGCGCGGCGACCCAGCTCGGGCCGGTGATTGTCATCTCGTCGGTCCCGTCCGAGCCGTGCACGAGCCAGGCACGTTCCGATCCGAGCCGGCCCAGGGTTTCGGCCATCGGGCGGATCAGGTTCCGGGCGAAGGCGCCGGTGAGCTGACGCTTGACCCCGGCCGGGTTGGTCAGCGGTCCGAGGATGTTGAAGATGGTGCGCGTGCCCAGTTCCGTGCGCACGGGGCCCACATGGGCCATCGCCGGGTGATGCATGGGCGCCATCATGAAGGCGATACCCGCTTCGACCAGCGCCTTTTCGACCAGCGCGGCGCCGATCATCACGGTCACGCCCATCTGTCCGAGCGCGTCGGCGGCGCCGGACCGGGAGCTGAGGTTGCGGTTGCCGTGCTTGGCCACCGGCACGCCGGCGCCGGCCACGACGACGGCCGCCGCGGTGGAGATGTTGAGCGTTCCCTTGCCGTCCCCGCCGGTGCCCACGATGTCCATGGCGCCCTCGGGCGCGCGCACCTTGTGGCACTTGGCGCGCATCACGGCGGCCGCGGCGGCGTATTCATCCACCGTTTCGCCGCGCGTGCGCAGCGCCATCAGGAAGCCGCCGGTCTGGGCCGGGGTCGCCTCGCCCTCGAACAGCGTTTCGAAGGCCGTTTCGGCCTCGGCGCGGGTCAGCGCGCGGTCGGCGGCCGTACCGATCAGCGGCCTGAGGTCATCGCTCATGCCGGCACCTTCATCACGTCGAGGAAGTTCTGCAACAGCGCGTGTCCGTGTTGCGAGGCGATGGATTCGGGGTGGAACTGCACGCCGTGAATCGGCAACTCGCGGTGTTGCAGCCCCATGATCGTGCCGTCCGGCAGTTCGGCCGTGATTTCAAGCGCGTCGGGAAGGCTGTCGCGCTCGACGACCAGCGAATGATAGCGCGTCGCCTCGAAGGGCGAGGGCAGGCCGGCGAACACGCCCGTGCCCCGATGATGTACCTCGCCCATCTTGCCGTGCACGATGTCGCTGTGGCGTATCACCCGCCCGCCGAAGGCCTGCCCGATCGTCTGGTGCCCGAGGCAGACCCCCAGCAGCGGGATCCCGGCCGCGGCGGCGGCCTGCGTCAGCGCAAGGCAGATACCCGCCCTGTCGGGGTCGCACGGGCCCGGCGAAAGCAGGATCCCGGCCGGTTTCATTGCCATGGCCTGTTGGACGTCGAGCGCGTCATTGCGCCTGACGGCCACCTCGGCGCCCAGTTCGCCCACGTAGTGGACGAGGTTGTAGGTGAAACTGTCGTAGTTGTCGATCAAGAGCAGCATCTTGCCAGTCCTCGGATCATGGCGGGTCATTTCCGGGGTGGAGGCCCGGCGCGGGGTCGGGGTATACTTGTTCAGGCTTGCACGGCAGCGTCAAGGGGCGCAGAGTCGCCCAAAAGGCAAATCACGGGGGCAGACGCAGTGATACGGGGATTTTTCGGCGGATTGGTGGCCGGCACTGTGGTGTCCGGGCTGGCGCTCGGGACGGCCTCCGTCATCGCGACGGGGTTGGCCCTCAAGGCGCCGCCGGACGCGACCCCGCTGGACGTGCCGCCCGGATCGGAGTTCAACCAGTCGCGCGAGGACAGGGCGGCGCGGTTGCCCGAGCCCGAGGACAGCCCCGATGCCGCCAGCGCGCCGCGCGTGGACCCGCCCGCGCCGGATGACCTCGCCGGGGT
>NZ_JBKOTX010000353.1:0-3403 GCF_047086965.1 Roseovarius halophilus (ex Wu et al. 2025)
GCCAATGTCTTCTTGGGCGCGGTAACGTCGCAAGGAATGCCAACCGATCGCGTCGCGACCAGCTCCTCTCGCGTCTCTTGCAACTCGGTGATGCGGGCCTCGTCCGCGCGCCGTCCGGCCAGCAGCCCCGCGACCCGGGCCTCGAAGCCGGTGATGCGCGACTCGGCTTCTTCGAGCGCCGCGGCGCGGGCGTCGCGGTCCTCGGTGAGCCGGGCGATCTCGTCGTCCTGCTCGGCGACACGGCCGCGCGCGTCGGACAGTTGTCCGCGCACCCGGCCCAGTTCATCCGAAAGATTGCCCACCTGCTGGCCCAGGGCGGCCGAGCGATCCTGTTCGGTCGCCAGCGCCGCGCTCAGCGCAGCGACCTCCTCGGAAAGTTCCGAAAGGCGGTTTTCCTGGCCCGAGATGGTCTCGCGCAGGGCGAACTGGACCACCATAAAGATGGTCAGAACGAACATCAGAACCAGCAACAGGCCGGTCATGGCGTCCACGAAACCGGGCCATATCGACGCCTGGAACCGGGCCCCGGTCCTGCGGCGAAGCGTCATGGCTCACGACCCTCCGTCGGTCTGGTTCGGCCGTGTCGCGTTGCTCTGGCGCAGGCAGCGCGCGAGGGCCGCGAGTTCGGCGCGCAGGTCCTGCACGACCTCCTGGCGGCCCGCCGACAGGTCCTCCAGGATGCGCATCAGCCCGACGTCGATCGAGCGCAGGCGCATCCGGCTTTCGGGGTCGATTCCGTCCATGCCGCTGTCCTTCATGGCCTGCACCAGCGCTTCCTGGCTGTCGGCGACGCGGGCCAGCTGGCCGGGAGTGTCGTCCTGTTCCAGGCGCTCGGCCAGCCGTTCCACGGACCGGGCCAGCACTTGCAGGCGTTCGTCCACCTGGGCGCGGCCGTCATCGGTCTGGATCACCATACGTTGCAGCACCTCCATCTGGTCGGACATCTGGTCGACGATGCTGGCAAGCGCGGTGGTCTCACTGCCGTCGTCGTCGGCCATGCCGACCCGGGTGATGGAGGAAAGCCACTCTTCCAGTTCGCGGTAGAACCGGTTCTGCCCATGGCCCGCGAAAAGCTCCAGCAGGCCCACCACAAGCGACCCGGCCAGCCCCAGCAGGGACGAGGCAAAGGCCACGCCCATGCCGCCCAGCTGCGCCTCGAGGCCGCGTTGCAGTCGGGTGAAGATGTCGATGCCGCTCTCGCCCTCGTCTGGGTTGAGGGATCGGATCGTCTCGACAAGCCCGGGTACGGTGGTGGCCAGCCCGTAGAAGGTGCCCAGCAGCCCGAGGAAGATCAGCGTGTTGACGATGTAGCGGGTGATCTCGCGGTCCTCGTCGATCCGCTGGGCCACGGAGTCCAGGATCGACCGCGAGGACGACGACGACAACTGCATCCGCGCCCCCCGCGAGCGCAGCAGTGTCGCCAGCGGGGCCAGAAGCTGCGGCGCGCGAAACTCCTCGTGGCCCGGACGGGCCAGCGCGAACCCCTCGATCCAGCGGACCGAGCCGATCAGCTGGTAGACCTGCCCGAAACAGGACAGCACGCCGATCACGAAGACCAGCCCGATAAAGCCGTTCAGATAGGGATTCGCCAGAAACACGCCCGCAACGCGTGGAAAGGCGAAAACGGCCCCTGCGGCGACCAACCCGAGCACGACGAGCATCGAGATGATCTGCCGCACGGGTTGAGAGAAATGTGGCTCGGCCTCGGCTTCCCGTGTCGCCATGAATAGCACCGGTGTTGTTCTTTCGCCGGACCATAGGGTGTCACAGGCCGAAACCCAAATGAAAAAGGGGTCATTCGGGGATCCGGGGCACGCGCTCGGCCAGCCAGTCCATGTCGGGGTCGCGGATGCCCATCTGCCGCAGATGGGCATGGGTGTTGAGCAGATACTCGCGATTGGGGCCACGTCCGCCCACGGCCCGGGCGATCATCTGTGCCTGGGTTTCCAGCGGGAAGTCGACGTATTGCCGGTGGGCGGGGTCGATGACATAGGCCAGCGCCTCGACCTCGCGGCCGTCGGACAGGCGCAGGGATACATGGCGTTCGAGGTAGGCGGCCGAGACCAGCTCGCGTTCGCGTAGATAGGCCAGCACGTCCTCGGCTTCGTGCGGGGTGGCCTGCAGGGCGACGCCGGTGCATTGCGCCCCGGGGGCATGGGCCAGCGCCAGCACCAGGCCGGGGGTTGCCTCGGTGCCGCGATGATGGATCGAGAGCATGCAGAAACTGCGGTGGTAATCCGCCAGAACGGCGGTCACCTGATCCACGGGGTCGAACCCGGGGTTCCACAGCAGCGATCCGTATCCGAACACCCACATTATTTGATCTCTGGCCCTTGTTGCGCCAGCCCTGTAAACACCAAGCGGGCGGCAGGCGAAAGGGCAAGCGATGCGCTGGCTTACGATCATCGCGGCGGTGCTGGCCGCGCTTTACGGGGGCTACTGGGTCTATACCCGCGGCGCGGTGGAAGACGCGATCACCCGGGCGCTGGCCGAGGCCGAGGCGACGGGCCGCGTCGCAGTCGGCCACGCGGGCTGGTCCATTGTCGGCTTTCCCTCGCGTTTCGATACCACTTTCGACGCCCTGCGGATCGAGGATCCGGTCACGGGGCTGGCCTGGCAGGCGCCCTGGTTCCAGGTGTTTGCCCTGGCTTACCGACCCAACGAGGTCATCGCGGTCTGGCCCGAGACCCAGACCCTCGAGGTTGCGGGGCGCGCGATGGATCTGACGACCGAACGGATGCGCGCCAGCGCCCGGGTGCGCCCCAACACGGCGCTGTCCTTCGACCGGGCCACTCTCGAGGTCGATAGGCCGCGGTTGCAGGGCCTGGCGGACGAGTCCGACCTGACCATGGCGCGCCTGCTGGCGGCGATGCGCTCGGTCCCAGAGGTCGCCAACGGCTACGATCTGTTCCTGGAGGCGCAGAGCGTCGTGCTGCCTGCAAGCTGGCAGGCCCTGCTCGACCCGGAAGGCACCCTGCCGCCCTCGATCCGGCAACTGCGCATGGACGCCACGGCCCGGTTCGACCAACCGCTGGACCGCTTTGCCGGCGGCGCGGGTCCGGTGGGGATCGAGGCGTTGTCGGTGCGCGAATTCGGCGCGCAGTGGGGCGACATGGCCCTGTCGGTCATCGGTGACGTGACGGCGGATGCGGCGGGCCGCGCCAATGGCAGCCTGACCCTGTCGGTAACGGGTTGGCGGCGGGCGCTCGCCATGGCCACGCGGGCCGGTTTGGTCGACGAGGGATTCGATGTCACTCTGACCACCATGGGCGAGGCTCTGGACGAGACCCCGCAGATCGCCGAGACGCGCCGTTTCTTCTCGGCCGAAATACCCCGGGGGAGTCGCCCGCAAGGGCGACGGGGGCAGCGCCCCCTGCCGGCCCGTCATGCCCGAACGGGCCTC
>NZ_JBKOTX010000354.1:0-3399 GCF_047086965.1 Roseovarius halophilus (ex Wu et al. 2025)
CGGAGCCGCCGTCGGCGGCCGCCTCCTTGCCCGCGTCGGCGGGGGGCGACGGGGCCGCGGCCTCGGCGTCGGACATGTCCTCGCCCTCGTCGCCGATCAGGAGGGCGATGGGCGTGTTGACCTTGACGCCCTCGGTGCCCTCACCGATCAGAATCTTGCCGATGACGCCTTCGTCAACGGCCTCGAATTCCATCGTGGCCTTGTCGGTCTCGATCTCGGCCAGCAGGTCGCCGGCATTCACCGTGTCGCCCTCTTTCACCAGCCATTTGGCAAGCGTGCCTTCCTCCATGGTGGGGGACAGGGCGGGCATGAGTATTTCGGTTGCCATGTCTGTCGCTCCTTACCGGTAGGTGACTTGGTTCACGGCCTCGATGACCTCGTCCGTGGTCACCAGGGCGTGGCGTTCAAGATTGGCCGCATAGGGCATGGGCACATCCTTGCCGCAGAGGTTCAGGACCGGCGCATCAAGATGATCGAAAGCATGGGTCATGACATGCGCCGACAGGTGGTTGCCGATGGCGCCCACGGGCCAGCCCTCTTCGACGGTGACCATGCGGTTGGTCTTGCGCACACTCTCGAGCACCGTGTCGTAATCCAGCGGGCGCAGGGTGCGCAGGTTGACGACCTCGGCCTGCACGCCCTCTTCGGCGAGGCGCTCGGCGGCCTCCATGGCGTAGGTCATGCCGATCCCGAAGGAGACGATGGTGACGTCCGATCCGGTGCGTTCGATGCGGGCCTTGCCGAAGGGCAGGGTGAAATCGTCTAGCACCGGCACCTCGAAAGAGCGGCCGTAGAGGATCTCGTTTTCCAGGAAGATCACCGGGTTGGGGTCGCGGATGGCGGATTTCAGCAGGCCCTTGGCGTCGGCTGCCGAATAGGGGATCGCCACCTTCAGCCCCGGGATATGCGCATACCAGGCGGAATAGTCCTGGCTGTGCTGGGCGCCGACGCGGGCGGCGGCGCCGTTGGGCCCGCGGAACACCATGGGGGCGCCCATCTGGCCGCCAGACATGTAGAGCGTCTTGGCCGCGGAGTTCACGATCTGGTCGATCGCCTGCATGGCGAAGTTGAAGGTCATGAATTCAACGATAGGCTTGAGCCCGCCGAAGGCCGCGCCCACGGCGATCCCGGCGAAACCGTGCTCGGTGATCGGGGTGTCGACGATCCGCTTGGCGCCAAAACGGTCGAGCAGGCCCTGGGTGATCTTGTAGGCGCCTTCGTATTCGGCAACCTCCTCGCCCATGAGGAAGACGCTGGCGTCGCGCTCCATCTCTTCGGCCATGGCGGTGTTGAGCGCCTCGCGTACGGTCATGGTGGTCATTTCCGTGCCTTCGGGCCAGTCCGGGCTGCGGTCGGCCTTGGGCGTCGCAGGGGCGGATTTGGCTTCGGCGGGGGCGGCGGGCGCCTCGGAGCCGCCGTCGGGGGCCGGCGCCTTGCCCGCGTCGGCGGCGGCCGACGGGGCCGTAGCCTCGGCGTCGGACATGTCCTCGCCCTCGTCGCCGATCAGGGCGATGGGCGTGTTGACCTTGACGCCCTCGGTGCCCTCACCGATCAGGATCTTGCCGATGACGCCTTCGTCAACGGCCTCGAACTCCATCGTGGCCTTGTCGGTTTCGATCTCGGCCAGGATGTCGCCGGCGTTGACGGTGTCGCCTTCCTTGACCAGCCACTTGGCGAGCGTGCCTTCCTCCATGGTGGGCGAGAGGGCGGGCATGAGAATTTCGGTAGCCATGTCTGTGATCCTCCCTCAGGCTTCCTGCGGCACTTCCGCGGCGTAGATATCCGTCCAGAGCGCGTCGAGATCGGGCTCGGGGCTTTCCTTGGCGAATTCGGCGCTTTCGTTGATGATCTCCTTGGTCTCCTTGTCGATGGCCTTGAGATCTTCCTCGCTGGCGTGCTCGCCCTCAAGCAGCATGGTGCGGATGTGTTCGATGGGGTCGCGTTCCTCGCGCATCTTCTGGACTTCCTCGCGGGTGCGATACTTCGCCGGGTCCGACATGGAATGGCCGCGGTAGCGGTAGGTCTTGACCTCGAGGATATAAGGCCCCTTGCCCGACCGGCAGTGCGCCACGGCCTTCTCGCCCGCGACCTTGACCGCCAGAACGTCCATGCCATCGACGATTTCGCCTGGGATGCCGAAGGCCTCGCCGCGCTTGTAAAGGTCAGGGCTGGAGGTCGAGCGCTGCTGCGCCGTGCCCATGGCATACTGGTTGTTCTCGATCACGAAGACCACCGGCAGGTCCCACAGGGCGGCCATGTTGAAGGTCTCGTAGACCTGGCCCTGGTTGGCCGCACCGTCGCCGAAATAGGTGAAGGTCACGCGGTCGGTCTCGTTGTACCTGTCGGCAAAGGCCAGCCCCGCGCCCAGCGGCACGTTGGCGCCGACGATGCCGTGGCCGCCGTAGAAATCCTTTTCCTTGGAGAACATGTGCATCGAGCCGCCCTTGCCCCCCGAGTAGCCATCCGCGCGGCCGGTCAACTCGGCCATGACGCCTTTGGGGTCCATCCCGCAGGCGAGCATGTGGCCATGGTCGCGGTAGGTTGTGATACGCTTGTCGCCTTCTTCCGCGGCGGCCTCGAGGCCCACGACAACGGCTTCCTGGCCGATGTAGAGGTGGCAGAACCCGCCGATCAGCCCCATGCCGTAAAGCTGGCCGGCCTTTTCCTCGAATCGGCGGATCAGCAGCATGTCCTTGTAATGGGCCTTGAGGTCCTCGGCCGATACATTCGGTTTCGCGGCGGTCTTCTTTGCGGGCATGGGTCCTCCCCTTCGCAGAGCGGGTCGTTTAGTATTAAACGACCCCTACAAGAGGGTTGGCGAAAAATCCACCGCGAATATGCGGACACCGGGGCAGGGTGCGAAACCCCGCCTTGCGCAGCGCGCATGGCCCGGCCTGCGGTGTCGCGCCCGCGCTAGCCCCTAACGGATCACGATCTCGTCGGCCCGAACCAGCCCCAGCACCTCGCGGGCCTGTTCGTCCAGCAGGTCGAGGTCGAGGTAGCTGTCCGACAACCGCCGGGTGAGGTTCTCCATCCGGGCGACTTCGGCTTCCAGCCCCGCCAGGCGGTCGGTCAGTTCGGCGCGCTCGGCCTCGATCTCGGCGCGTTTGAAGATGCCGTAATCGCCCTGCACGGCGGCAAAGGTGAAATAGAGCCCCAGCAGCAACAGCCCGGTGAAATAAAGGATGGCGCCCAGGGGCGCGCGTCTGCCTGTGGTCATGCCTGCCTCGTGCTCGCAGGGTCTTTGCGCCCCGCCATGCCAATAGACTCGCACAGTCGATTCGCTTTGGGAATCCCCTTTTTGCGGCTTGGGCCACGGGCGGGCTGGGCCATGGCGCGTCGACGCGCCCTGCGCGCGGTTTCGCAAACCGCGTCCGCCCGCCGGTCGCGGCGGGCCAC
>NZ_JBKOTX010000355.1:0-3391 GCF_047086965.1 Roseovarius halophilus (ex Wu et al. 2025)
GAACGCGCCGCGGCCGTGCTGACCCGCGCCGCCGGAGCCACCGCATGAGCGCCGGCGACCGCGACGTCGCCGTGACGCTCGCAAACGAAGCAGGCGAGATCCTGTTGCGGCACTGGCAGGACAGGACCCGCCTGAGCGTGACACGGAAACGCGCGGGCGACTTCCTGTCCGACGCGGACCTCGCCGCCGAACGGCACCTGCGAGACCGACTGGCAACCCACCGGCCCGGTGATGGCTGGGCCGGGGAGGAAACCGGCAGGGCCGGCCCCGCCGCGCGGCGCTGGATCGTCGATCCGCTTGACGGCACCACCAACTTCCTGCGCGGGATCCCGCACTGGGCCGTGTCCATCGCCTTGCAGGAGGACAACCGGCTGACCGTGGGCGTCGTGCACGACCCCGTCCGGCAGGAAACTTTCGCCGCGTGGGCGGGCGCACCGGCCACGATGAACGAAACACGCCTCGAGCCGGCCGCAACGGCCACGCTGGAGGCCGCGCTGTTCGGCACCGGCATCCCGTTCGGCGACATGCCGCATATTCCGGACCATGCCGCGGATATCGCGCGGCTGATGCCGCGATGCGCGGGCGTGCGCCGGATGGGCGCCGCCGCGCTCGATCTGGCCTACGTGGCGGCCGGGCGGCTGGACGGGTTCTGGGAACGCCGCCTGCAGATCTGGGACATCGCGGCAGGTCTGGTGGTGCTGCGGCAGGCGGGGGCCCGCGTCGAGGGCTGGCACCCCGATGAACGGCCGGAGAGGACCGGCAACGTGATCACCGCGGCGCCCGCGCTATTCGATGGCTTTGCCGGATGCGTGCGTGGGGCCTGACGCCCGGGCAAGTCACGCGGGTTCCGGTAGGCGCGCGAACAGGTCGCCCGATGGCGCGTCTGGCGGCAGAGTATCCAGCCATGCCTTGACGGCCGGTCCGTCTCGCCATTCCGCCCACAGGAATCCACCTGTTTCGCCGCGGACGGGGTTGAACCGGTACGCCCCCAATTGCGTCAGCCGGTCGATCACCGCGTGGGTGAGATGGGCAAAACCCGGCAGGAACTCGACCGACACGACCGGCACGGGCGTTGACAACCCTGCCAGCACGTCAATCTCGTATCCCTCGACGTCGATCTTGACGTAGCGCGGAACCCCGAACCGGGCGATCAGCCCGTCAAGCGTGATCATCCGCACGCGCTGCCGGCCGTCCCACCGCACATGCTCGAACCCCGGCGCACCGGGTGCGCCGCTGACGAAATCGGCCCGCAACGAGGACACCGTGGGATGGCGGGACGAAACGGCCATCTCCGCCTCGGTCTCCGCCCGGCCCGCCGCGGCCTCGATCAGGCAGATATCGCGTGGCAGCGTCAGGCTTAGGAACCGCGCGAAGGGCTGTTGCGGTTCCAGCGCAACGACCCGTGCACCGGCCGCGCGCATCGCACGGGCGCGCGACCCGACATGCGCCCCCACATCGAACGCCACGTCCCCGGGCCCGAGTATCTGCCGGTAGAACCTGCGCCAGCCCCACAGCCTCAGCGGATTGTGGTAGATCACCAGCGATCGGATGAACCCCGTCCATCGGCCCATGGGCTGCCCTTTTCTCGTTCCGTCGGGGGCAAGATAGCCCGCGGCGCGGGCTGTCCAACCGTCCGCGCCGCGGCGATCGGCGGAATTTTGACAACAGGCTTGTCTCCGCTGTCGTTGAACTACCTTTTTCACAGCCATTGACCCGAAAGGAGCCTTGTATCTTGCGGTTTTCGCGTTCCGCCGCCGCCCCCGGCACGTCAGGCCAGCCCACGCAACCGTCCCGGTGCGATGACTACGTGTCACCAAGTGCCACCGATGCGGCACGCCGCGTGGCGGATGACGGGCGGGTCCCGACAGCGCACACCGGCCAAGCCGCGCGGCACCCGGTGGCAGCGGCGGTCAAATCCGGGTATCGCGTGACATGAGCGCGCGGGCGCTGTGGGTCACGGCCCCGCGCAAGGCCGAACTCGGGCCTGCCGAAACGGGCCACGGGACCGCCGTCGAAACGCTGTTCACGGCAATCAGCCGGGGCACTGAACGGCTGGTCTTCGAAGGGCGCGTCCCCGACAGCGAGGTCGACCGGATGCGCGCCCCCGCTCAGGAAGGCACTTTTCCGTTCCCGGTGAAATACGGGTATTGCGCCGTCGGCCGGGCGATGGAGGGCGCGCTCGAAGGGTGCACCGTCTTCGCGCTGCACCCGCACCAGACGACATTCCGCATGGCCGAGGACATGCTGACCGTGTTGCCCCGCGACCTGCCAGCCGGACGCGCGGTACTGGGCGCCAACATGGAAACGGCCCTCAACGTGCTCTGGGACAGCGGCGCCGCCGCCGGGGACCGGATCACCGTGATCGGGGCGGGTGTCCTCGGGGTGCTCTTGGCCTACCTCGCCGCGCGGCTACCCGGCACGGATGTGACACTGAGCGACGTGAACGCCCACCGCGCCGCGCAGGCCGCCGCGGTGGGCTGCGCCTTCGCGGCCCCCGACGACGCGCCGGTCGACTGTGACGTGGTGATCCATGCATCGGCCAGCGACGCGGGTCTGGCGCGCGCCCTGGATTGTGCGGCCGATGACGCCACCGTCGTCGAAGCCAGCTGGCACGGCACGGGCCGGACGGCGGTGCCCCTCGGCGGCGCGTTCCACAGCCGCCGCCTGCGCCTTGTCAGTTCGCAGGTGGGGCACCTCCCCCCGGCGCGGCGGCCGCGCTGGACCCATGCGCGCCGCATGGCCAAGGCGCTCGACCTGCTTCGCGACCCGGTGCTCGACACGCTCATTTCCGGAGAAACGCCCTTCGAATCCCTGCCCGACCGCTACGGCGCGATCCTGACCGATCCTGACACCCTGTGTCACCGAATACGTTATCACCCAGCCTGAGGAGACCCCATGTTCGCTGTCGAAGTCCGAGATCACATCATGGTCAGCCATTCCCTGCCCTCGCCCGTGTTCGGCCCCGCGCAGGGGATGCACGGCGCGACCTTCACGGTGGACGCGGCATTCTATACCGAGGATATGGACGCGCACGGCCTTGTCGTCGATATCGGTCTCGCGACCGAGGCCCTGACCGGGGTGCTCGACCCGCTGCGGTACAAGAACCTTGACGACCTGCCGGAATTCGCGGGCAAGTTCACGACCACGGAATTCCTGTGCCGGCACATATTCGACAGCATGGCGGCGATCGTCCGCGACGGGCGGCTCAAGGATGACGGGCGCGTGAAAAAGCTGCGTATCCTGCTGCACGAAAGCCATATCGCCCGCGCGTGGTACGAAGGCGAGGTGTGACGTGACGTTCTCGGCCGACTGGCTGGCCCTGCGCGAACCGGCCGATCACGCGGCGCGCGATGCCGACCTGTTGCGACGGGCCGCGCGGGCCGCCGGGCCG
>NZ_JBKOTX010000356.1:0-3389 GCF_047086965.1 Roseovarius halophilus (ex Wu et al. 2025)
ACGGCTGCAAACGATCGGGGCGCTGGCCGGGGCCGGCGTGCCGGTGCGGATCATGGCATCGCCGGTGATCCCGGGGCTGACCGACCCCGAGCTGGAGTCGATCCTGACGGCCGGGCGGCGGGCGGGCGCCTGTGCCGCCAGCTGGATCATGCTGCGCCTGCCGCTGGAGGTGTCGCCGCTGTTCCGCGAATGGCTGGCCGCGCATTACCCGGACCGGGCGGCGCGCGTCATGGGGCACGTGCGCGCGATGCATGGCGGGCAGGATTACGCCGCCGACTGGGGGCGGCGAATGCGCGGCAGCGGCCCTGTCGCCGACTTGACGGCGCAGCGGTTCGACAAGGCGGTGCGCCGGCTGGGGCTGGACGGCGCGCAACCGGCGCTGCGCTGCGATCTTTTCGCGCCGCCGCCGCGCCCGGGCGATCAACTCGCGCTTTTCTGACGCTTCGCGCTCGGGTCCGAAAGGCGCGTTATTACAATAGGTTGTGCGCCGTACTGCTGCCGCGTGCGCCGCCTTGCCGGGGGCTTTCGAAATTTTTTCCAATCGGGGTGAAACCTTACGCGGTTTTCCTGCGTGGGTTCGGGTGGAGACACACCAAAGGGGAGGCCACATGGCACATCTCGATTCGAACTTCACGTCCTTCGGGACATTCCTCGAAGGCGCCGAGGCGGTCTATCGCGTCGATCTTGCGGCGCTCAACAGTTCGGGCGTCACGGGCAACGCGCTGGTGGCGCTGGGCCCCGAGGAAGAGGACGGCGCGCAGTACGTGAACGTCGCGATCTCGGTTGACGGCATGGAAGCCGACCAGCCGGTACCGCAGCACATCCACGGCCTGTTCGACGGCGACGGCAACCCGATCGATTCGACAACGCCGGATATCAACAACGATGCCGACCGCGACGGCATGGTCGAGGTGCTGGAAGGCGTCGCGAGCTACGGCGATGTCCTGCTGACCCTCGCGGCCGAGGACGGCAACCCGCCAATGACCAATTCCGACGGCAGCTTCACCTACATCCGCAGTTTCGACGTCAACGACGACTCGAATTTCGGCAGCCCGGTCACGATGACCGACTACCAGGGCGATGACATCCTGCCGCTGACGCTGCGCGAGATCGTGCTGCACGGCGTGTCGGTGCCGGCAGATACCGGCGACGGCACCGGCGGTGAGGTCGACGGCACCCAGGACGGGTTCGTGCCGATCCTGCCCGCGGCCGCGGGCGAGATCGAGCAGACGACGCTGACCGACGCGCTGGACCTGCTGGAGGACATGGCGGCGCGGTCCGGCGAGACCGTGATGCTGGGCGATGGCGGCGAGAGCTACATGGGCTCGGGCGCCGATGACATGGTCACCGGCGGAGACGGCGACGACGCGATCACCGGCGAAGGCGGTGGCGACGACCTGAGCGGCGGCGCCGGCTCGGACGACATCGACGGCGATCTGGGCGACGACATGATCTCGGCCGGGGCCGGCGACATGAACGCCGAGAACGGTGCCGATGACGGCGCGTCCGGGGCATTGCCGCGTGACGCGTACGACAACGCTTATGCCGGCGGGTCCGGCGACGACACGATCGACGGCGGCGCGGGTGACGACATCATCACCGGCGATGACGAAAGCCGCGTGGCCACCGCGACCGGGGGCGACTTCGACCCCGCGGCCGACGGGTCGGACATGCTGTCCGGCGGTGACGGCAATGACGAGATCCACACCGGCAGCTGGGGCGACGGCGACGACGGCGAAGGCAACATGCATACCGGCATGATGGACGACACCGCGTCGGGCGGTGCCGGCGATGACATCCTGCGCGGTGCCGGCGGCAACGACATGCTGATGGGCGACGCGGGCGACGACAATGTCGGCGACGGCGGCGGCGATGACGCCATCACCGGCGGTGGCGGCGACGACGCGCTGTTCGGCAATGCCGGGGCCGACGACATCTCGGGCGGTGACGGCAATGACGTGGTCACCGCGGGCGATGGCGACGACAACACCGAGAACCTGTCGGATGGCGGCGCATCGGGCGGCCTGCCGCGCTCGGAATACGACAACGCCTATGCCGGTGATGCCGGGGATGACCAGATCACCGGCGGGGCCGGCGACGACATCATCACCGGTGACAGCGACAGCCGTGTCGCGGCGGCCACGGGCGGCATGTTCGACGCCGCGGCCGACGGATCGGACACGATCGACGGCGGCGCAGGCAATGACGAGATCCATACCGGCAGCTGGTCGGACGTGGAGAACGGCATGCCCGACGCGCAGACCGGGATGATGGGCGACGTGGCCAATGGCGGTGATGGCAACGACATCCTGCGCGGTGCCGGCGGCGACGACTTCCTGACCGGTGACGCGGGCGACGACAATGTCGGCGGCGGCGGCGGGGATGACAGCATCACCGGCAATGACGGTGACGACAACATCTTCGGCGGTGACGGCAACGACATCCTGTCCTCGGGCAGTGGCAACGACACGGCCATGGGCAATGCCGGTGACGACGCGCTCGGCGCTGGCATGGGCAATGACATGCTGGATGGCGGCGACGGCAACGACAGCATGGGCGGCGGTGTCGGCAACGACATGCTTGATGCCGGGGCAGGTGACGACGTGGCCAATGGCGGCGACGGCGACGACATGGTCGACGGCGGCGGCGGAAGCGACACGATCGGTGCCGGCAATGGCGACGACCGCGTGACCGGCGGCGACGATGGCGACAGCCTCGGCGGCGGCCAGGGCATGGATGACATCCACGGCGGCGCCGGGGATGACCTGATCGGGGCCGGGGACGGCGCCGACCACGCCTCGGGCGGCATGGGCGACGATTTCGTTGCCGGTGGCGCGGGCGCGGACATGCTGCGCGGCGGCGTCGGCGATGACCGGCTGAACGGTGGCACCGGTGACGATGTCATGACCGGTGGCATGGGTGATGACACCTTCGTCTTCAACGAGATCAAGGACGGGGAGACGGACATCATCACCGATTTCGAGCCCGGCGAGGACATGGTGCTCGTGCGTGGGTTCGCCGAGGGCTTCATGGGGGCCGAGGTGGCCGACGTGGAGATCGACGGCGATTCCTTCGCCGAGATATCGCTGGACGGTCACCGGGTTCTGCTGGAGGACGTTTCCGCGGCGCAACTGTCGCAGGAAGACTTCCTCTTTGCCTGAGTTGGTACGGTAACGAGTATGCGGGGCGGGCGGCTGTGGGCCCGCCCCGGGGTTCCCCGGCCAAGCCCACGCCCGCATCGGCCGCCATGTCAGGTGGCACGGGGCAACAGCGGGGCGCGGCGGTTTTCAGCCGGTGAACGACGAACAGCCGAACAGCATCCCGATCCCTTGATCGTCGACATACCGCGTCATTGCTCCCCACGCGACGCGCAGGATGTCCGGGTCGCG
>NZ_JBKOTX010000357.1:0-3344 GCF_047086965.1 Roseovarius halophilus (ex Wu et al. 2025)
CGGCCAGCAGCCGCGCCGCCGCCCCGGCGCGCAGCCCGCTGATCTGGCGCAGGCCCAGGCGCAGGGCCATGCCGTCAGCATCGGGTTCCAGGGTATTGTCCCATTGGGAAAAATTCACATCCGGGGGGCGCACGGTCACGCCATGGTCGCGGGCATCGCGCACGATCTGGGCCGGGGCGTAGAAGCCCATGGGCTGGGAATTGAGCAGCGCGGCGGCAAAGGCCGCCGGGTAATGGCATTTCAGCCAACTCGAGACATAGACCAGCAGGGCGAAACTGGCGGCATGGCTTTCAGGAAATCCGTATTCGCCGAAGCCCTTGATCTGGTCGAAGCAGCGCCGGGCGAAATCCTCTTCGTAGCCGCGCGCGACCATGCGCCCGATCATCTTGTCCTGCAGGGTGTCGATGCTGCCGCGCGCGCGGAAGGTCGCCAGGGCCTTGCGCAGCTCGTTCGCCTCGGCGGGCGAGAACTCCGCCGCCTCGATCGCGATCTTCATGGCCTGTTCCTGGAAGATCGGCACGCCCAGGGTACGGCCCAGGATATGCTTGAGTTCCGCCGGGTCATGGGGCGCGCCGGGGGCGGGATAACTGACCTCTTCCTCGCCGTTGCGGCGCCGCAGGTAGGGGTGGACCATGTCGCCCTGGATCGGGCCGGGGCGGACGATGGCAACCTCGATCACCAGGTCGTAGAATGCGCGCGGGCGCAGGCGCGGCAGCATGTTCATCTGCGCCCGGCTTTCCACCTGGAAGACGCCGATGGAATCGCCGCGGCACAGCATGTCATAGACGCGCGGGTCGTCCTGCGGCACATCCGCAAGGGTGAAGTCCTGCCCGTAGTGCGCTGAAATCAGGTCGAAACACTTGCGGATGCAGGTCAGCATCCCCAGGGCCAGGATATCCACCTTGAGGATTCCCAGCGCGTCGATATCGTCCTTGTCCCACTCGATGAAGGAGCGGTCCGCCATGGCGCCGTTGCCGATGGGCACGGTCTCCACCAGCGGCCCGTCGGTCAGCACGAAGCCGCCCACGTGCTGGGACAGGTGGCGCGGCATGCCCACCAGCTGCTGCGCCAGCAGAACCGTGCGCCGGATCAGCGGGTCGGCAGGGTCCAGCCCGGCCTCGGCCAGGTGATCGGCGCCCACGTCCTTGCCCCAGCTGCCCCAGATCGTCTTGGCCAGGGCGGCGGTGATATCCTCGGACAGGCCCATGACCTTGCCCACCTCGCGCACGGCCGAGCGCGGGCGGTAATGGATCACGGTCGCACAGAGCCCGGCGCGGTCGCGGCCATACTTGTCATAGATGTGCTGGATCACCTCCTCGCGGCGCTCGTGTTCGAAATCCACGTCGATATCGGGCGGCTCCTTGCGTTCTTCCGAGATGAAGCGTTCGAACAGAAGCTGGTGCCGGGCCGGGTCCACCGCCGTGATGCCCAGCACATAGCAGACAGCGGAATTCGCGGCCGATCCGCGACCCTGGCAAAGAATTGGCTTTTCAACGCCTTGGCGTGCGAAGTTGATAATGTCATGGATGGTCAGGAAATAGCGCGCGATGTCCAGCTTGCCGATCAGCGCCAGTTCCTTTTCCAGGGTGGCGCGGGTCGCCACGGGCACCCCGTCCGGATAGCGTCGCGCCGCGCCCGCCCAGGTCAGGTCTTCGAGATAGGCCTGGGGCGTCGTCTCGGCGGGGATGACCTCGCGTGGATACTCATAGGCCAGCTGGCCCAGATCGAAGGAAATCGCATCGGCCACGGCGCGGGTGGCGGCGATGGCATGGGGCCATTCGCGGAACAGGCGTGCCATCTCGGCGGGGGATTTCAGGTGCCGTTCGGCATTGGGATGCAGCAGCGCCCCGGCACGGGCCAGCGTGGTCTTTTCGCGGATGCAGGTCATGACGTCCTGCAGCGGGCGGCGATTGGCTGCGTGGTAGTGCACGTCGTTGGTGGCCAGCAGGCGCAGCCCGTGCTGCCCCGCGATCCGGTCCAGCCGGTTGATCCGCGCCCGGTCGTCGCCGCGATACAGGTAAGAGGCCGCCAGGTAGGCCAGCCCCGGCAACCGCCGTTTCAGGCCCGGCAGGGCGCGGGCAAACCCGTCGAGGTTCTCGGGCGGCACGGCGATCAGGATCACGCCGTCGCAATGCGCGGCAAGGTCGGCCAGGGTGATGTCGCAGGCGCCCTTGGCCTGCCAGCGGCCCTCGGTGTCCTGCATCTTGCCCTTCGACAGCAACCGCGACAGGCGGCCATAGGCGGCACGGTCCGTCGGATAGGCCAGGAAGGCCTCGCCGCTGACCAGTGCCAGCCGCACCCCGATCAGCGGGCGCAGCCGGGCCTTTTTCGCCTCTACGTGCAGCCGCACCACCCCGGCGAAGGTGTTCAGGTCCGTGACCCCCAGCGCATGATGCCCCTTTGCCCGGGCCTCCTGCACCAGATCCACCGCGTCGGACGCCCCGCGCAGGAAGGAAAAGCAGCTGGCCACCCCCAGTTCGACAAAGGGCGCGGGCGGGGTCTCGGTGAAATTGCCCCCCTCGGGCAGGGTGCGGCGCTTATGCTGATGATCGTTTTCAGGCATCCCGCGCGCCCCGTTTCTTTGGGTCGAAAATACCGCGGAGGAGTCGGCCTATGGCCGACGGGGGCAGAACCCCCGATATGGCGCGGCATCTCATGCGAAGACCCCATGCAGGAACCAGCGCGGCGCACCGCCACGGCCATCGTCCGCCAGTCCCTCGCGGAACAGCCAGTAGCGGCGCCCGTGCTGGGTCTCGATCCGGTAGTAATCGCGCAGCCGGGCGGTGGGGCGATCGGCCCACCACTCCGGCGCGATCCGTTCCGGCCCGGCAAACCGCGTGATCTTGTGGGTCAGCCGCCGCCAGACGAATTGCACGGGCGGGCCGTCCGGCACGGCATAGAGCACGCGGATTTCCTCGGGCGGGTCCAGCAGGCGCAGCGGGCGCGGGCTGCGCGGGGGCGCCAGCGCTTCGGCGGCGGGCACCATGGCCGATTGCCAGCGCTCGCGGCGCTCGGGGATAAGGCTGTCCTTGGGGGCGGGGCGGGTGATGCGCTCGGCGCCGAAGCGCGCCGAGAGCCGGTCGATCAGCCGCGCCAGTTCGGTGTCCTGGTCGACATGGCCGTCGATGCGGGTCTGGACCATGTCCAGCTGCTCGACCACGCTGGCCGCCAGGGTGACCAGATCGAAGCCGAAGCCGGGGTCGAGCCGCTCCAGCCGCCCCTCGAAAAGCCGCAGCAGGTGGTCGGCCGCGCGGCTGGCCCGCGCGGTGGCCACGGACAGGGCCGCGACCTCGCCATCAGTGCGATAGAGCGTCAGGGTGACGCGGCGCGCGCCCATGCCCTCG
>NZ_JBKOTX010000358.1:0-3316 GCF_047086965.1 Roseovarius halophilus (ex Wu et al. 2025)
CCGGCTTACGCAACTGCCCGCATCACCCTACGACACAACATCTCGTGTGGTAACAACCTGAACCGGGAACCGCCAACCCACACAATCCGCGAAGAAGCCGCCTTTTGGCGCATGTGTGGAACGAGATCGAACATGATACCGTTTACAAAGACCTGACAGGTGAATTGTCAGATTTGGAGCGTGAGGCCATTGATTCACTGGGTAACCTTACGAAGACTGGTGATAGCATCATCAAGAGCCTCCTGCGCGCTCGTCAGGCACGAGAGGACAAGCAACAGCTTGACCTAAGTGAGGAGAGCGCGCGCTTTACACATGCGGATGAGTTATCTGAGTTTTTGGAAAAGCATTTTGGGCCAAGGATAAATGGCCAGAAAATGGATTACGACTCAGGCGCCCGCGAGTTGCTCGCGTGTTTGCGTTCGGTAAACTGGCACCATCCGCGCGATGTAACCAGCCAGTTGTCGCCTGGTTTCTTGCAGGATGCCCGTAAAGAAACTTTGCGACTGAAGCGTTTTCTAGAAAAAAACCAGCCTGCTAGACCGTCGTTGGATGCAGAAACCTGCGATCTTCTATTAGTCGCCGTGATCATGAAAAAGCACGAGGCACTGGCGCGTGCAATGCATGATGTTCACTCGAATAAACGAGAGAAAGCTATTCTTGGAGTTTTCGAAGAGGCGGTGCTCAACGGGTAAAATTGATTGTTTTCATTTGAAGGTTGTTGGTTGGTGCGAGGCTTTTGAAAGGGCGTCGCTATAGGCCACTTGTAGGGCTGGAGGTGATAAAATGGTCACGTGCTCCCCCCACCGAAACAAATGCCAGCACATTTCGCGCAGCCCGCCTGCGCGGAATGAAACCGTCAAACTCCCGTCGGGCTCGTCAGTCATGACTTGTGTGGGATGAAACAAGTAAAGCCGAGCATCTGGGGCGGCTTCGGGTGAGAACCGACAAACAACATCGTAGATATCCTCCTGCCAAATCCCGAAGGAACGCTGCATCCAGGCGCCAAGATCGAAGTCTTCCGGGCGCTCGAACACATTCTCAGTTCGCCCAATCCGCTCAAAGCCAGCCAAAGCAAAGAGCCGCACGTCCTTTGCATAGTCGCTGTATGCCACGAGATATTGGCGACCTTCGCCAAGCAGCAGCGCCAAGGGGCCAAGTCGTGCATTGCGACTTAGCAGGCCTGTGGCGCGTGCGCGATGATCCACTTCGATCCAGAGGCCTGCAAGGATCGCGTCGCGCAAGCTGTCCAGGATGTCGATGGGGATCTGTTCTCTCGGCCCAGGGCGTAACGCGACCCCGTCTGCTTCGAGTAGGGTTGCGATGTCGGGCTCGAGCCGGGTTCGCTTTGGTCCGGGTAAGCGCGCACGCAGACGGTCCATGAGTGTTTCTAGATGATCGGCGGTGGCGCTGTCTCCGGATTGGCGCGCAAGTTCAGCCCCACGGTTAAGGGCTGAGATGTCGTCAATAGTGGGATCAGCGAGGCGGCCCGCCGTTCCAGGTGGAAGCCGCCAGCGTTTTCGCCCGCCTGGCTCGTGAAGCTCTTCTGTCTGAGGGAAGGCATCGCGGATTGCGTCGCGCATCCGTTCTGCGGTTCTGCGCGATACCTCATAGGTTTGCCCGATGTCATCGAGTGAGAGGCCATCGGCCCGCCCCTGCATCTGCAGGGCTAGTCTGACAAGATCTGCCAATCGGCCGTAACGCATTGAGGAGCCTCCATTTCGTTCAGATTGACGGAAACCCGTCATGGCTTCAAGCAGGTGCGGACTTTTGCAGAAAATCTCGACAATAAACGCAATGACATCGGGCTCAACGCTCCGCGCGAAACCCAACACGGCTACGTGCATTCGGTTTGGCTTCTTGCTCGCGGTGAAGTTCCGCGATGATTGCGTCAGGTTCGGTTATATCGAGAAAGTTCGATCGCTTGGCCACAACCGCAAAATCACCTGGCGTCAGCTGATCTAGAGCTTCCAGTCCTTGGGGCGGCTCCGTTTTGAAGAATCGCCGAAAACAAGCAGCACGCTGTTGAAGGTTCAGTGGCAAGAAGCTGATCTTCAAGCTGAAACGTCTGGCCGTTGCGGGGTCCAGTTGGTCGATCAGGTTGGTGGTGCAGGCGAAGGGCAGGGGGTGGCTCTCCATCCAGGTCAGCATTTCGTTGACTTGCGAGATTTCCCAGCGATGTGTTGCGCCATCGCGTGCGCCTAAAAGTGAGTCGGCCTCATCAAAGACTAGAAAAGCGGTGGTATCGCGCGCCTCTGCAAATGCATCAGCGATATTGCGTTCGCTGCCGCCGACATAGCGGTCAAGCAGATCTGATGCGCGCCGTTCCAATACGGGCATCTGCATGCTTTCGGCGAGATAACGTGCGAATGCGCTTTTGCCGGTGCCAGGGGGGCCGCTTAAGCATAGCCCGCCGGTATTGGCAAGGCCGCAGGCGACAAGGCGCTCTGTGATCATAGCAAGATCGTGGTCCGCATTGGCCAGTTCTGGTTCAAAGGCAGTGCTATTTTTTGCTGTGATTGGCGTGTGGCCGCCGCGGATCGCGCGGGAAAGTGCTCCGGCGGCCAGCTTAACGTCCTGTGCGCCTCCACCGGTGATCTGTGCGGCCCGAATTGCGCTATCTGCTAGGGCGGGCGCGTCATCCATGCTCTGTGCCAATTCCAGGCATAGGTGTTGGGGCAGTGGTACCTGATGGTGTTCAGCTCGCTTGCTCCAGATCTGGCTGCGTACTGAGACGGGCGGGGTCCTTAGCTCCAGTGTGAAGGAGATACGCCGCAAAAAAGCAGGGTCGCAATCGCTGATATTGTTTGTGGTCCACAGAGTGGGTACTGGGTTGTTTTCTAAAAGCCGGTTGATATGCACTTTTGAGCCGGTGCGTCGGAACGCCCCGCCGAACAGGCCCCCGTCCATTCCGGTGAATAAATCTTCCATTTCATCAAAGAGAATGATGCTTTTACCCTGATGCGCTAAAAGCCTCTGACCGAGGCGCAATTGCTGCAGGCGCTCAAAGCGTGAAGGCTCATCGCCGTCATCATCCGCTTCGCCAACGGCGTGAAGGCTGGCGCTCACTTGGTCAGCGAGAACCTTGCAGAATTCGGTCTTGCCAGTGCCTGGGGCGCCATGAAGCAGGATATTCACGCCATGTTCGCTGCGCGCTACTGCCCCCTTTAACAGTCGGAATGCAAAATCGCGCCCAGCGCCAAGATGCTCAAAGTCATGCCATGGGTTGGGGCACGGTTTCCTGAGACAGTTCATAGCGCTAATTTTCCATCGAAGGAGAATGGACCATGGACGACAAGAACAGCTCGACACCTGGCGC
>NZ_JBKOTX010000359.1:0-3299 GCF_047086965.1 Roseovarius halophilus (ex Wu et al. 2025)
GGCGCCGCCGGGCTCGCCCGCGCGGCCGGCCCCCGGCCAGCGGTTTCGCGAGGGGGACCGGGTCTTTCGCATCCTGGCCGTGGCCGAGGACGACACCGACGGCCGCTATCTGGTGGCCGATACCGAGCAAGAGGTGATCGCATGAGCTATGCCATCTCCGCCGCCCTGCAGGCGGCCGTCTATCAGGCGCTGGCAGGCAATGCCGAGGTCGCCGCGCTGTCGGGGGGCGACATCTTCGACGCGCTGCCCGCCGGGGCGGAACCCGCGCTTTACGTCACGCTGGGGCCGGAACGGGTGCGCGAGGCCGCGGACCAGAGCGCCGAGGGCGCCACCCATGATTTCACCGTCTCGGTCATCACCAATTCCGCCGGATTTGCCGAGGCCAAGGCGCTGGCCGGCGCCGTCTCGGACGCCCTGATCGACGCGCCGCTGGCGCTGAGCCGCGGCCGGCTGGTGGCGCTGGGCTTTTCCCGGGCCCGCGCCCGGCGCCTGCGCCCCGGCGACCAGCGCCGCATCGACCTGACCTTCCGCGCCCGCGTGGACGACACCTGACCTTCAACCCAACGGAGCAAGACACATGGCAGCCCAGAACGGCAAGGACCTTCTCATCAAGATCGACATGACCGGCGATGGCCAGTTCCAGACCGCCGCCGGCCTGCGCGCCACGCGCATCGCCTTCAATTCCGAAAGTGTCGATGTGACCAGCATGGAAAGCACCGGCGGCTGGCGCGAGCTGCTGGGCGGGGCGGGCGTCAAGACCGCCGAGATCAGCGGCTCGGGCGTGTTCCGCGACGCGGCCACCGACGAGCGGGTGCGCCAGATCTTCTTTGACGGCGATACGCCGGAGTTTCAGGTCATCATCCCCGATTTCGGCACCGTGCAGGGCCGGTTCCAGGTCGGGTCGATCGAATACGCCGGCAGCCACGACGGCGAGGCCACTTACGAGATGGCGCTGGCCTCAGCCGGCGCGGTCGATTTCACGGCGCTGCCGTGATGGTCAACCCGCAGGCAGGCGAGGTGGCGCTGGTGATCGATGGGCAGGCGCATGTCTGCAAGCTGACCCTCGGGGCGCTGGCCGAGCTGGAGCATTCCCTGGGCGGCGAGAGCCTGCCCGACCTGGTGCGTCGCTTCGACGAGGGCCGCTATTCCAGCCGCGACGTTCTGGCGCTGATCGTGGCCGGGCTGCGCGGCGGCGGCTGGCAGGGCGGCCCGCGCGACTTGGTCAGTGCCGAGATCGAGGGCGGGCTGGTGCGCGCCGCGCAGATCGCGGCCGAGCTTCTGGCCCGCGCCTTTGCCGTGCCGGAGTAGGGGCCATGGACTGGGCGGCATTGATGCGGGCCGGACTGGGCCATCTGGGGCTGCGCCCGGCGCAGTTCTGGGCGCTTACCCCGGCCGAGCTGTGGCTGATGCTGGGCGTGGACACCGCAGCCGCGCCCATGGCGCGCCGGCGCCTTGAGGAACTGAGCCGGGCCTTCCCGGATGAAGGAGCGAAAGATGGACGAGATTGACGGGTTCGAGGCGCTCGAGGATGAGGCCCGCGCACTGGAAAAGACACTTGGATCGGTAACGACGCTGACCGATGCCTTCGAGGGGCGGTTGCGGGCCACGCAATCGGCCCTGACCGAGACGACGCGCGACCTCGGCAAGCTCGAGCGCGGCTTTTCCGGCGGGCTGCGGCGGGCCTTCGACGGGCTGGTCTTCGACGGGATGAAACTGTCCGACGCGCTCTCGACCGTGGCCGAGGCCATGTCGAAAACCGTTTACAACAACGCGATGAAACCGGTGACCGACCATTTCGGCGGGATGCTGGCCGACGGTGTCAATTCGCTGGTCTCGGGTATGATGCCCTTCGCCCGGGGCGGCGCGCTGTCCGGCGGCCGGGTGCTGCCCTTTGCCCGCGGCGGGGTCGTCGACCGGGCGACGGCCTTTCCCATGCGTGGCGGCACCGGCGTGATGGGCGAGGCGGGGCCCGAGGCGATCATGCCGCTGACCCGCGGCCCCGACGGCAAGCTGGGCGTGCGCGGCCGGGGCGGGGGCATGGTGAACGTGACGATGAACGTCACCACGCCGGATGTCGCAGGGTTCCAGCGCAGCCAGGGCCAGATCGCCGCGCAGATGTCGCGTCTCGTGGCGCGCGGCCAACGCAACCGCTGAGGAGGCAGGCATGAATTTTCACGAGAGCAGGTTTCCCGCATCGCTGAGCTTCGGCGCGATTGGCGGGCCGGAACGGCGCACCGAGGTCGTCACGCTGGCCAACGGCTTCGAGGAACGCAACACCCCCTGGGCGCATTCGCGCCGCCGCTATGACGCGGGGATGGGGCTGCGCTCGCTCGATGACGTGGCCGCGCTGGTGGATTTCTTCGAGGCCCGCCACGGCCAGCTCTACGGGTTTCGCTGGAAGGACTGGGGCGATTTCAAATCTTCGCTGCCCTCGCGCGAGATTGACGGCGGTGACCAGTTGCTTGGCATGGGTGACGAAATTCACACGGAATTTCAATTGGTCAAGAGCTATCGTTCAGGTGGAAACAGCTACCTGCGCCCGATCGTCAAGCCCGTGGCGGGGCGTGTGCATGTCCAGATCAGTGGCGATCCGGTGAAGGAGGGCGTGGATTACGACATCGACGTGACCACGGGCCTTGTCACCTTTGCCCAACCCCCGATCTGCAGGCCGAGGTGACGGCGGGCTTCGAGTTCGATGTTCCGGTGCGCTTTGACATCGACCAGATCCGCACAAGCGTGGCCAATTTCCAGGCTGGCGAGGTGCCCGACGTGCCGGTTATCGAGGTGCGGGTATGACCGGGCTGGCGGATCACCTGCAAACGGGCCTGACGACGCTGTGCCGGTGCTGGGCCGTCACGCGGATTGACGGCGTGACCCATGGCTTTACTGACCATGACCTGAGCCTGGCCTTTGAAGGCGTTGACTTCCAGGCACAATCGGGTCTGACCGCGCGGGCGATCACCGCGGCCACGGGGCTGTCGGTGGACAATACCGAGGCCATGGGGGCCCTGAGCGATGCCGCCATCACCGAGGCCGACATCGCCGCCGGGCGCTATGACGGGGCCGAGCTGCGGCTCTGGCAGGTGAACTGGGCCGATCCGGCGCAGCGCGCCCTGCGCTTTCGCGGGCATATCGGCGAGGTGCGCCGCAGCGGCGGGGCCTTCCATGCCGAGTTGCGGGGGCTGACCGAGGCGCTCAACTGCCGCGCGACAAACAAGGTGAGAGTCGAGCGTCAATCAGGATGAGAACGCTGGGGTGGTGTTTCGTAGGGAGGGCGTAGCCCGACCGGAGAGATACCA
>NZ_JBKOTX010000360.1:0-3290 GCF_047086965.1 Roseovarius halophilus (ex Wu et al. 2025)
ATGTGTCGCAGCAGGACGACGCTGCTGGGACCGAAGTTGACGACAACTACGGCTTCGCCATCGCCTACTCCGAAGGTCCGGTGGCAGTTGATGCCTTCTCACCGCCTCGGGCGACGGCGTGCCGGGCTCCGGCGCGCGGGGCGCGATGAAATTGTCGAGATCCGCGTCCTCGGGCTCACCCGGTTCGCGTTGCGGGGTGTAGGCCGGCGGCGGCAGGTCGTCCGCCGACGCCATCGCGGCCGGCTCCTCGCGCGGCTGCTCGACCTCGGGGTCGAAGATGTCCTCCATCTGGTCCTCGGCCGCCGCGCGTTCCGCGTCGAGATCGTTGAAAAGCGACGGCTCGGCCCTGTCCGCGGCCACCTCGGCCTGCGGCGCCTCGTGCTCGGCCGTCTCGGGCGCGACCATCTGCTCGGCCGCGGGTTTCAGCGGCTCGGCCAGCGTGCGGCGCGGCACCGGGATGTCGTGTGCCACGTCGCTTGCGTCGATGCCCGTGGCGACGACGCTGACGCGCATCACGCCTTCCATGCCGGTGTCCAGCGTGGACCCCACGATGATGTTGGCATCCGCGTCCACCTCCTCGCGGATACGGTTCGCCGCCTCGTCCAGCTCGAACAGGGTCAGGTCGTGCCCGCCGGTGATGTTGATGAGAACGCCCTTCGCGCCGCGCAGGCTGATCTCGTCCAGCAGCGGGTTCGCGATGGCCTTCTCGGCGGCCTGGATCGCGCGGTCCTCGCCGTCGTCCTCGCCGGTGCCCATCATGGCCTTGCCCATCTCGTCCATCACGGCGCGCACGTCCGCGAAATCGAGGTTGATCAGGCCGGGGCGCACCATCAGGTCCGTGACACCCTTGACGCCCTGGTACAGCACGTCGTCGGCCATGCTGAAGGCCTCGGTGAACGTGGTCTTCTCGTTGGCAAGGCGGAACAGGTTCTGGTTGGGGATGATGATGAGCGTATCCACCATCTTCTGCAGGCTCTCCACCCCGTCCTCGGCCTGCCGCATCCGCTTGGCGCCCTCGAACTGGAACGGCTTGGTGACGACGCCCACGGTCAGGACGCCCAGCTCGCGCGCGGCCTGCGCGATGATCGGCGCGGCCCCCGTGCCGGTGCCGCCGCCCATGCCCGCGGTGATGAAGCACATGTGCGCCCCGGCAAGGTGATCGACGATCTGCTCGATCGACTCCTCGGCCGCCGCGGCGCCGATGCTGGCCTTGGCGCCCGCGCCCAGACCCTCGGTGACCTTCACGCCCAGTTGCACGCGGCTTTCGGCGTTGGACTGGCTCAGCGCCTGCGCGTCGGTGTTGGCGACGACGAAATCGACACCGTCGAGTTCCTTGTCGATCATGTTGTTGACGGCATTGCCGCCGGCCCCGCCAACGCCGAAAACGGTGATCCGGGGCTTGAGTTCTTCATGTCCGGGCATGGTGAGGTTCAATGTCATCGCTCTGTCCGCCTGCTGTTGAGCCTGCTCTGCACAAGCCGTTTTTCCGCCTGTTCACCCCTATCCTTACCGATAGCGGCGTCTGCCGTCATCAAAAAAACACGAATTTGATACCAAATATGGGTACTTTTTCACTGATTTTCGCGGGATTTTGCCGATATCGCCACATGTTGCGGTTACCAGTTGTCCTTGAACCACTTGACCGCGCGCCGCAGCGACCGGGCCGGGTAGCGATCGACCGGCAGGTCGAAATCCCACCACTCGTCCTGCGGGTTGGCGGCGAAAAGGCACATCCCCACCGCGCTGGCAAAGCCCGCGCCGGTCGCCGCCTGCGGCAGGCCGTGCACGCGCATCGGCCGGCCCAGCCGCACCTGCTGGCCGAGGATCCGGCTGGCCAGCCCGTCAAGCCCGGGTATGAGGCTGCCACCGCCCGTCAGGACGATCTGCTGGCTTGGCAGATGGTCGAACCCCGCCGCGTCGAGCCGGGCGCGCACTTCTTCCAGTATCTCCTCCACGCGGGGGCGCATGATCCCGATCAGCTCGGCCCGGCTGACGGTGCGGCGGTCGTGCTCCCAGTCGCCGGTCTCGCCGCCGATCTCGATCATCTCGCGGTCGTCCATGCCCGTGGCCACGACCCCGCCATAGAATGTCTTGATGCGCTCGGCCGTGCTCATGGGCATTTGCAGGCCCTTGGCGATGTCGCCGGTCACGTGATCGCCGCCCATGCGCACGCTGTCGGCAAAGATCATGTGCTTCTTCATGAAGATCGACACGCCCGCCGTGCCGCCCCCCAGATCGACGCAGGCCGCGCCCAGCTCCTGCTCGTCCTCCACCAGCGCAGAGACGCCGCTGACATAGGCCGAACTCGCCAGCCCGGCCAGTTCCAGATCGCAGCGCTTGATGCAATGCGCGAGGTTCTGGATCACCTGCGCGTCCACCGTCAGCATGTGCATGTCGGACGACAGGCTCTGCCCGATCTGGCCGCGCGGGTCGGACAGGCCCGAGCGGTGATCGAGCGCGAAATTGACGGGCTGGGCGTGCAGCACCTCGCGCGACTCGCCGAAATCGGGCACGTCGCAGGCGCTGAGCACCCGGCTCACGTCCTGCTCGGAAACGGTCGTCCCCTCGAGCACGACCTGCCCGGCCAGCCCGTAGGAGCGCGGCGCGGCCCCCGAGAAACAGGCGATGACGTGATCCACCCGGATCTGCGCCATCTTCTGCGCGGCCTGCAGCGCGGTGCGTATCGCGCGTTCGGTTTCCGCCATCGCCGCGATCTCGCCGAAGCGCACCCCGCGCGAGCGCGTGGTCGCCGCGCCGATCACCCGGAACCCCGCCTGCCCCGCCATGGCGCCGATTCCGTCGGCACCGGCCAGCCGCTCGCCCCCGTCGAAGCGCAGCACCAGGCAAGCGATCTTGGACGTGCCTACATCCAGCACCGCCACGACGCCCCGCTGTATCGCCGCCTTGCGCATGTTGCGCATCGCCCGTTGGGATTCGTATAGCTCGATCATCACTGCCCGGCCCCTGTCGTCGTGTTCTTCACGCGCCACCAGTCTTCCACGGCGCGCTCTCTCATCCGGATCGTCGGCCGCTCGGCCAACCGCATGTCCACCGCCACCACGTCGCGCTCCAGCATGTCCTGCACCTGGTCGAGGACGATCACCCGTTCCAGCGCGCGGACCGCGTCGCGTTCCGGCAGCATGATGCGCTGGTCGCGGGTCAGCACCACGTCCCAGCGGCGCTCGCCCACCCGGACCACGCCTTTTGCGTCAGCCCGTCGGACATCTCAGAAGCGTTTCTGGCCGCGCTTCGTGCGGAACACAGGGTTCTCGATTTCGCGGATTACCTCT
>NZ_JBKOTX010000361.1:0-3274 GCF_047086965.1 Roseovarius halophilus (ex Wu et al. 2025)
CAACCTGGCCGCCGCCGTGGCCGCCGGGCGCCTGTCCGACGCGGACCTGTCCGTCTACCAGGCCGGGCTGGCATGGGTCGATGACATGCGGGCCACGTGCCGCACCATCATCACCGACCCCGCTGCGCCCCGTGCCGGGGACGCGGCATGGCCCACGGTGCCAGACGGGGTGGCGGCGCTCGCCGCGCGGGTCTGAGGCCCGGTCACCCCCGGCGCGCGCGGACCCAGCCCAGGAAGGCCGCGTCCGGATCCGTCAGGCGGGGCCGGCCCGTCTCAAACCACCAGCCGCGCCATGCCGCTTCCAGCGCGTGCACGTCCGCGCCAGGGGCGAGATCCCGCGCCGCCTCCAGCGTTTCGGGCGCCAGCAGCGGCGCGCCCGAGGGCTCGGGCTCCGCCACGTGGTCGCGCCGCTCGAACGTGATCATGTCACCGGGCAGTTCGCGCATCTCGTAGTCCGGCAGGTGATCTGCCGCCGCCATCCGGCGCAGGGCCGCGCGGAACACCCGCAGCGGCGCGGCGGATCCGGCCTTCTTGTGCAGCGTGGCCACGCTCACCCGCCAGCCGGGCTGGCGCCCGCAATGCTTGCGCGCCAGCTCGTAGATCCGCCGCTCCAGCGGTTTGCGCAGCCGGAAATAATCGCGCGAGAGCGTCAGGACCGATTTCGACAGCACCGCGCGGAAAAGCCATTCCGACAACGTCACCGTCACGCTGACCATCCGCCCGCCCCGGGTGCGCCGCACGATCTCCCAGCCCTCGATCAGGCCGAAACCGCGGGTCGTCTCCACCCCGCCGGTGATGAGATTGGTGGTGATCCGCGTGCCGGCCAGCCGCTCGAACGCCTCGCGCAGCCGGGCATAGCTGTCGCCGCTGGTATCGCGGTTCGTCGCGACGAGCAGGTCATGGGCGCGCAAATGCAGCGTGCGCGATACCGCGCGGCCGGCGTTGAGCGCCGCCATCAACTGGCTCACGCAATAGATCAGGATGTCCTTGTCATGGATGGTCGCGCGCCCCTTGACGCTGGGGGTCACCTCGACGGTCACGCCGTTATGCGCATAGGAAAGCACCCGCCGGTCGGGCCGGGTCGCGAGCGAGAAGATCGGATGCTCCATCGAACCCAGGTCGTCCTTGGGG
The DNA here is from genome assembly GCF_047086965.1 of Roseovarius halophilus (ex Wu et al. 2025). NCBI lineage: Bacteria > Pseudomonadati > Pseudomonadota > Alphaproteobacteria > Rhodobacterales > Roseobacteraceae > Roseovarius > Roseovarius halophilus (ex Wu et al. 2025). Next base: position 1,132 of record NZ_JBKOTX010000361.1, read on the forward strand.
CTGGCATCGAAGATGTCGCAGACGAAGAAATCCGCCGTCGGATGCCGGTCGGGCGCCAGCCCGCCCCCTGCCGTCGCCGGGATGCCTGTCGAACTCATCCGTCCCCCTTCGCGGCCCGTTTCGCCGCCCTGCCCTGCCCCCGGTCTGACACGACTCTTTTATCGGGGTTTCAGTGACACCCACCCTAGAGTTATCCACAAACCCCGTCCAGTACCGGGCGGCGCCAGAACGGAGGATCGGAATCGGACGAGCGGGGGATCGGAATCGCCGTATCGAGGGTTCAGAGTCACCACGGAACGGCAAAACTGGCAAAAGCTCATAAAAATCAATCGGATACGGAAAACCCGGACGGCCCGTAACAAATATGATAACAAGAAAATAACTGCATTTTTTGGTCCGGAGTAGTGCCACACCGTGTGCGAACGGCCCAAAGCCTCACGGATTTGCAAAGAAAATCGGGTTTTGTTCGCATTTCCCTTCCATGTTCGCCGTTTTCACGTATGCTGTGGTAAAAGGCGAACATGACTTTCGGAAAGTGCCATGAAACCGAGCAGCCAGACCAGCTTGCCCCCCTACTTCAACATCGATCCGGACGCGGCGCTGACTCAGCTGGCCGGCGCGCCCAGCACCGATGAATTCCGCCGAGTGGCCGAGGCCTGCCTGGCCGGCCGGACGGACCTGGCCAGCCGCGGGATGGCGGAAAGCGGCGGACGGCAATTGCGCCTATTTTCCACTTGGGAAATCACCCGCTATCTCATCCCGGTCGCCACCGGCCATTTCCGCCGGGTGCTCAAGGCCAACCCCGACCTGCCGCAGGGCCGGTCGGAAACCGAGGGCGGGGCCAAGTGGTTCACCCTCGACGAGGTGCTGCGCCTGCGCGCGCATTTCGGACAGGAGGGATCGAAAGCCAAGGAGTACCTGCCCTACCGTCCCGCCGGCCAGCCCGCCAAGCTGACGGCGGTGGCCAATTTCAAGGGCGGCGTCGGCAAGACCTCGACCGCCGCGCACCTGGCGATGTCGGCGGCGCTCGACGGCTACAAGGTGCTGGTGATCGACCTCGACAGCCAGGGCTCGATGACCAGCGTCTTCGGCGGGCAGGTGGCCGATGAATGGCAAACGGTCTTCCCGTTGCTGGCGCGCCATTACGGCAGCTACCTGCGGGCCGAGAACCAGCGCCGGATCGACCGCGGCGAGGCCCCACACCCCCTCGACGACACGCTGGGCGAGGCGATGGATATCCGCGCGCAAGGCCTTGTCCAGAAAACCCACTGGCCGAACATCGACCTCATCGGCGCGCAGCTCAACCTCTACTGGGCCGAGTTCCAGATCCCCGTCTGGCGGATGCAGGGCCGCGGCTGGAAGCTCTGGGACGCGCTGACCGACATGCTGGCCGAGGACGGCGTGCTGGATGCCTACGACGTGATCTTCCTCGATACCCCGCCGGCCCTTGGCTACCTGACGATCAACGGGCTGGCGGCGGCGGACATCCTGCTCGTGCCGCTCGGCGCGTCCTTCCTGGAGTTCGATTCCACGGGCCGTTTCTTCGACATGCTGCATGCCACCTTCTCCTCGATCGAGGAGGCCGAGAACATGGCCGCCCGGGCACTCGGGCGCGAGGGGCTGGCCTTCCAGTGGGACGCGGTGCGCGCGGTCATCACCCGCTATGACGGCACCCAGCAGGCCGAGCTGGCGGCGCTGATGCAGGCCTATCTCGGCAGCACGCTCAGCCCCCACCGGCAGGACTACACCGCGCTCATCGGGCAGGCGGGCGAGCAGGTGCAGGGCATCTACGAAGCCGATTACCGCGATTTCAACCGCGAGACCTATGCCCGCGGGCGCGAGACCTTCGACGCCACCTATGCCGCCTTCAAGACGCTTCTGCTGGGCAGCTGGCGGCGCGACGAACTGGCCGCGCGGGAGGTGGCGGAGTGATGTTTCGCGCGCGAAACACTGCGCAGCGGTCCGGCGCGGCCGGTGATCCCTCCGGGGGAGGGAACAGGATGCGACCGGGCGGATGCCGCCCGGTTCCGACAGGACAGGAGATGATGCCATGGCCAAGCGCAAACGGCTGACCCCGCCCGATCCGGCCCGGCTGGCCGACCCGGCCCCGGGCCCCCTGCCCGCTCCCTCGGCGCGGCCCGCC
>NZ_JBKOTX010000362.1:0-3251 GCF_047086965.1 Roseovarius halophilus (ex Wu et al. 2025)
GGCCCGATGCCGCCGCCGCCGGCCCGAGGTGATGGCCCAGCCGGGGGCGCTCGAACGTCACGGTCAGGTGCGCGTGCGGGCGATACGGCGCGTCGCTGTCCGGACCCTCGGGCCGGAACAGGGCCCGGCCGCTGTCGCTGCAAAAGCCCGACGGCATGTCGATGGCCACGACATGGGCCCGCGGCAGCGCGGCATGGTGGGCGATCGCGGTGACAAGCCTGCTCAGGTCCGCGTCGAGCGGCCGCGACAGGCCCGTTCCGAAGATCGCGTCCACCAGCAGCCGCGCGTCGCGCACGGCGTCCATGTCCAGCGCTTCCAGCGGGCGCACCGGCCCCGCCTCCTGCCAGCGCCGGTAATTCGCCCGCGCATCCGGCGGCAGTTTTTCGGCATCACCGTACAGGAAGACCTCGACCTGCCAGCCCCTGTCCGCCAGCAATCGCGCGACGACGAAACCATCCCCGCCATTGTTGCCCGGTCCGCAGAGCACGATCGCCCGGTCCGGAGCCCGGGCCAGTTCGGGCCATTCCCCGAGGGCCGCATCCACCACGCCGCGGCCCGCGCGCTCCATCAGCTCGCGGCCGGTGACCTCCCCCGACTCGATGGCGCGGGCTTCGATGGCGCGCATCTGGGCGGCTGTCAGCAATTCCGTCATGGGCCCTCGCGATTCAATATCACCCATTATACAGGCATATTGCACAATTTTTAGGCAACACGCCACGCGTCGGCATCGTAGCAACGCGTGCAAACCCTATCCGATTGTGCCCCGCGCTGAGAAGTGGTCGAAAACCAACCGCAACCGGTAGCAAGGAGGACGGGCAAATGAAGAAGATCGAGGCGATCATCAAGCCCTTCAAGCTCGATGAGGTCAAGGAGGCGCTGCAGGATGTCGGCGTTCAGGGTCTGTCCGTCATCGAGGTCAAGGGGTTCGGCCGCCAGAAGGGCCACACCGAACTCTACCGCGGGGCCGAGTACGTGGTCGATTTTCTGCCCAAGGTGAAAATCGACGTGGTGCTCGATGACGATCAGGTCGACGCCGCGGTCGAGGCCATCACCGAGGCCGCCAAGACCGACAAGATCGGCGACGGCAAGATCTTCGTCAGCCCCGTCGAACAGGCCATCCGCATCCGCACCGGCGAGACCGGTTCGGACGCGTTGTGACAAGAACCACCCAAAGGAAGGACACCCAGACATGAGCACAAGCGATCTGCTCAAGACGATCAAGCACGAGGAAGTCGAATATGTCGACATCCGTTTCACCGACCCGCGCGGCAAGCTGCAGCACGTGACGGTCATCGCGGACGAGGTCGACGAGGATTTCCTCGAGGAAGGCTTCATGTTCGACGGCTCGTCGATCGCCGGCTGGAAATCCATCGAGGCATCGGACATGAAGCTGCTGCCCGACACCGAGAGCGCCTACATCGACCCGTTCTACGCGGAAAAGACGATCTGCGTGCACTGCTCGGTGGTGGAGCCGGACACCGGCGAACCCTACAACCGTGACCCGCGCGGCACCGCCGAGAAGGCCGAGGCGTACCTGAAATCCTCCGGCATCGGCGATTCGGCCTTCTTCGGCCCCGAGGCCGAATTCTTCCTTTTCGACGACGTGCGTTTCTCGAACTCCATCAACAAGGTCTCCTACGAGGTGGACGCGATGGACGGGTCGTGGAACACCGACACCGAGTACGAGATGGGCAACACCGGCCATCGTCCGGGCGTCAAGGGCGGGTACTTCCCGGTGAACCCGATCGACGACGGGCAGGACATCCGCTCGGAAATGCTGTCGACGATGAAGCGTCTCGGCATGAAGGTGGACAAGCACCACCACGAGGTGGCCAGTTGCCAGCACGAGCTCGGCCTGATCTTCTCCTCGCTCACCAAGCAGGGCGACGAGCTTCAGAAATACAAGTACGTCATCCACAACGTCGCGCAGGCCTACGGCAAGACGGCGACCTTCATGCCCAAGCCCATCTACGGCGACAACGGCACCGGGATGCATGTCAACATGTCGATCTGGAAGGACGACAAGCCGCTCTTCGCGGGCGACAAGTACGCCGACCTCAGCCAGGAGGCGCTGTATTTCATCGGCGGCATCCTCAAGCACGCCAAGACGCTGAACGCCTTCACCAACCCCTCGACCAACAGCTACAAGCGGCTGATCCCGGGGTTCGAGGCGCCGGTGCTGCGCGCCTACTCGGCCCGCAACCGCTCGGGCTGCGTGCGCATCCCGTGGACGGAAAGCCCCAAGGCCAAGCGCGTCGAGGCCCGCTTCCCCGACCCGTCGGCGAACCCCTACCTGTGCTTTTCGGCCCTGCTGATGGCCGGTCTCGACGGCATCAAGAACAAGGTCGACCCGGGCGAGGCCATGGACAAGAACCTTTATGACCTGCCGGCCGAGGAACTCGGCGGCATCCCGACCGTCTGCAGCTCGCTGCGCGAAGCGATCGAGTCGCTGGCGGCGGATCACGACTTCCTGCTCGCGGGGGACGTGTTCACCAAGGACCAGATCGAGGGCTATATCGAGCTCAAGATGGAAGAGATCGAGGCCTACGAGCACACGCCGCACCCGGTCGAATTCCAGCTCTACTACAGCTGCTGATCCGCCTCGGGCGCGAAAAAGCTCGGAATCGATCAATTGGGCAGTCCCCTCGGGGACTGCTCTTTTTGCGGTCCGGCCCGCCACGCCCCACCGCGACAGGGCCGATTGCCGTAATGTGTCCTTATTTGAAACAAACTGATTTCTACATCTTAAAGTAATACGAACTCGTACAGACAGAAAGCGAGCGCCGAAATGACCTCCGACAACACATGGGTTACGGCAGGACTGGTATTTCTCGGTACGAGAGATCTGGACGTCGCCACGATGGGTAAAAACGTGGCCGACACCCTTGAGCGACTGGACGAAACGGTGCGCAGCGTGCGCGTGCTGCCGGATGGCAGCGCCCTCGTGAAATCCGACCGGTACTACGTCAGGTTGTGCACCGACAGGGACAAGCCTGTCGCGGCCCTCGACACGCCGGCGTCTTCGTGGCTGGAGCTGCGGGTGTCGCAAGCCCCCGATGCAGGCCGCTGCGCGCATTCGGCGCGCCATCGGACACTGGCCCGGGTTGTCGCGTCCCTCCAGCGCGAGCTGCAGGCGGACTTCATCCAGTGGCTCAAGCCCGAAACGATGCTGACGCGGGAGCAGTTCGCGTCGGCGGTGGAAACGACGGACGCGGACCGCGCGAAGCGCCGGGCCGTCGCCGGGCGGCGCC
>NZ_JBKOTX010000363.1:0-3218 GCF_047086965.1 Roseovarius halophilus (ex Wu et al. 2025)
CCGCGGCCGATGGGGCCGCGGCGGCTGAGCGTCAGACGCGCGACACCGTGCAGAGAGCGCACCGCACGAGACCCCCTTTCACGCCACCGACGCCGGACCCGGACGCGTGGCCGCAGGTGCGGGCGCATCTCGTCGACGAGCGCGGCCTCGATCCTGACCTCGTCGACGAGGCTCACGCCGCCGGCGACGTGTACGCGCAGACAAGGGAAGGCGAGCACGGAGCGATGACCAATGCGGTGTTTTTGCAGCGCGGACCTAGCGGCAGACCCACGGGCGCTGAGATCAAAGGTCTGCACCAGCGCCGTGACGGGTCACGCTTTTCCGGAATGGCCGCAGGATCGAGAAAGGATCGCGGAGCCTTCAGAGCCGGTGTCGATCTGGCGGCCGCGCGCGTCGTGGTCGTCGTCGAGGCTGCCATCGACGCCCTTTCCGCGCTGATGTTTGCACGCTCGAAAGGTCGCGGCGACGGCGTCTGCGTCGTCTCAACGGCGGGTGAACCGAAACAAGGGATGCCTGAACCTGTGATGGCGGCGATACCCGCTGACGCGACACGCGTAGCAGCTCAAGACAGGAACAAGGTCGGCGACAGGCAGGCACGGCAGCTACTCAAGCTCGACAGCGATCACGCGTGGAAACGATGGACGCCGCCGGAGCCTCACACCGACTGGAACGACTGGGCACAGACCTACTCGACCGAGACGCGCGGCGGGGACGGCAGTGACACGTCACCAGGTGAGGGCCCAGAGGACCCGTTCGCGCCCGACGCCGCCCCGGATCTTAGCTAACCGGTGCAGCCTCCCCCCCATCTTCTTTTCCAGTGGAACGAAAACTTGCGGAGCAAGTGTAGTGGCAACAGGTTATCCTGGGTTTTTTCAGGTTAACCTGTCTCAGGACATGGAGAGTAAGAGGGTAAAAAACACTTTTCGTTTTTTTTCAAATACTTAGTGTGATGCCATGTTTCACCAGTTCTGAAACATGGATGTTTCACCAGTTCTGAAACATCGTGAACAGATCAGTGCAGTTATGAAACGATTTTGTGTTTTCATGAAACGAGTGTATTTTCTTATGAAACGTTGATGTTTCAGAGGATCGAGCAATGACTAAAGCTGCTATGAGAAGCCCGGCTGAGCGGGAGCAGATGGCGGAACGTCTCGCTGCTGGACGCGATGAGGAGATCGCGGACGCAGAGAGACGGCGGATGAACGATGGATTCGTCCAAGTGTATTCGAAGGGCTGGGCACGGATGCGGGAGCTGTTGAAAGAGACGAAGAGCCAAGCTCCCTTACTTCTTTACACCTTCATTGCGGAGCACATCGACGCCGACGGCGGCGTTGTCGTTGCAGACCAGGAGACGATCTGCCGCGCCATCGGCGTGTCTCGCACGACGTTGTGGCGCGCGATCACGTTTCTCGAAGAAAGGAACGCGCTCTTGCGCATCGTCGTCGGCGGATCGGTCAGCGCATACGCGTTAGATCCAACCGAGGTGTGGAGGTCATGGGACAGCGCGAAAGAACGTGCAGTCTTTCGGACGAAGACTGTCGTGCGTACGTCCGCGCAGTCCGACGATGTAAAGCGGCGCATGACCGTCATGATGAAGGAGAAGGCTGGAGAGCCGGAGCTGCCACTGGACGAGCTGGAGCATGATCCGGAGACGGGCGAGGTCCGGGAATAACTAGTCGGCGGGCCTGCGGCCCGTAGCAAGGACATCTTTGAGTATGGTTAAGTTTATCGATATGGGTACTCACTACACAAAGCTTTCCAGACCCTCCGGGTTCTGGACGCTTTGCCGTTCGCCTGGCGGGGCCTCGACCTCTGCCGCCGTCCCGGTCGCCAGAGGTCGAAAGAGCTGTCCGACCCTCGCGCGCGCGCGAGACAGACAGCAGACCGGCTCCGCCGGTGTGGTTCCACCGGAAAAGAAGAATGGAAGCTAATGGCATCTGACATCGCAACATCCAACCGTGAGGGCGGAGCGCAGGCCCTCGCGAAATCCGCCCGGACCTCCGCGCCCGATGATCGGTCGTTCGCGATCCTCCGGTATGCGAAGCTGAAGACCACCAGCGCGATCCGCGGCAGCTCGGCACACATGCGGCGGACGATGCGGACGCCGAACGCGGACGCGTCACGCACGAACGCGAACCAGGTGTTTACGGGCAGCGAAGATCCGACCGCCGACGTTTTGTCTCGGCTGCCCGAGCTCGGCGCGCGGAACGAGGATGGGCACCTGCTGCGGCGTGCAAACAGCGTCTGCGCCGTCGAAGTGATGATGACGACCTCGCCAGAGTGGTGGCGTGACGCGTCACAGGCCGACGCCGACGCGTGGGTCGAGAGGTCGCGCGCCTGGCTCGCCGAGGAGTGGGGCGCGGACAACGTCGTCCATCTCGAAGCGCACCGCGACGAGACAACCTTGCATCTGACGGGCTTTGTAGTCCCGCTCGACCCCGACACCGGCGCGCTCAACGCTCGCAGGTGGATCGGCGGTCGGTCCAGCCGCGCAGAGCCCGGCACCAGCCGCCTATCCGGCCACCAGACGCGCTACGCCGAAGCCGTTGAAGACCTGGGCCTGCGTCGCGGGCGGATCGGGTCCACCGCAACGCATGTCGAGTTGCGCGAATACCAGCGCCGAGCCTCGGTGGTGCTGAACGAAGAGGTGCAGCCCCCGCAGATCGGCACGCCGCCCCTGACCGGCCGGGAAAAATGGGCCGAGGAGGCTCAGGCGAAAGTCGACGCCGCCATTGCAGCGCAGTCTGTAGGCGCCGCAGAGGCGCGCACAGAGCGCGAGAGCGCCCGCGCCGCCGGGGACCTAGCCGACCGCCGCCAGGACGCGCTGGAGACCGCCCGCGCCGAGCGTAGGGCCGCGACCGACCGTCTACGAGAGATCCCGGTCGAGCAGGTTGTGCAGGATCTCGGCGCGGAGTGGGACGCGCAAGAGAAACGCTGGAAGCTCGGCCCGGATGGCGCCCGCACACACAAGCTTGAGGTCGACACGGACCGGAACCGCTGGCGCTGCGCGATCACGCAGACCGGCGGCCGCGGCGCTATCGACGCCGTAAAAGCGATCATGGAAACCGATTTCAACGGAGCGCTGTCGTGGCTCGCTGACCGGTACGGTGAGCGAGCCACCGCGGCCGATGGGGCCGCGGCGGCTGAGCGTCAGACGCGCGACACCGTGCAGAGAGCGCACCGCACGAGACCCCCTTTCACGCCACCGACGCCGGACC
>NZ_JBKOTX010000364.1:0-3205 GCF_047086965.1 Roseovarius halophilus (ex Wu et al. 2025)
CGGCTTGGGGGTCTGGCCGGGCGCCCGCGGCCAGTGTCGGTTCGGCCCCGCACACCTGCTGGCGTTGCCGGTTCACGCGCGGCACCCAGGTCGTCGTCCCGCTCAGCCCGGCGCGGACGTAAACGCATCCGCGGCTGTCCACGAATTGCGCGCCCTCGAAGCTGTCGGGCGGCTGCTCGGCGGGCGGCGAGGGCGCCTGCAGGCCCTGCGCGCTTGCCGGCCCGGCCATCACGCCAAAAATCACCAGAACGGTTGCGACACGGCTTGCCTTGCCCATTTTTCCCCCGGGATGCACGCGGGAATGGTGGGCGAGAACGCCGGGGCTGTAAAGCGTTTGTTACTTCATTTTGTACCGAACATGCGGTCGCCCGCATCCCCTAGCCCCGGGACGATATATCCACGCGCGTCCAGACGCTCATCGACCGCGGCCGTGACGATGGGCACGTCCGGATGGGCCTGCTGCATGCGGGCAATGCCCTCGGGCGCGGCCAGCAGGCACAGGAACCGGATGTCCGTCGCCCCGGCCTGCTTGATCAGGTCCACCGCCGCGGCGGAGGAATTGCCGGTGGCCAGCATCGGGTCCACGGCGATCACAACGCGATCCGCCAGCCCATCGGGCAGCTTGCAGTAATACTGCACGGGCTGCAGCGTTTCCTCGTCGCGGTAAAGCCCGACGAAGCCAACCCGCGCCGAGGGGATCAGCTCAAGCACGCCATCCAGAAGCCCGTTGCCCGCGCGCAGGATGCTGACCAGCGCCAGTTTCTTGCCCTGCAGCACCGGGGCATCCATCGGCTGCAGGGGGGTCTCGATGCGGTCTTCGGTCAGCGGCAGGTCGCGGGTGATCTCGTAGGCCAGAAGGTGCGAGATTTCGCGCAGCAGCCCGCGGAACTGGTTCGAGGGCGTGCCGGCCCGGCGCATCGCCGTGAGCTTGTGCTGGACCAGGGGGTGCTTGACATGGGTCAGATGCGGCAGGCGGGTCATGCGGCCTCCAGCTTGCGGGCGACGCCGGCGCGGGTCTCGGCATCGCAAAACGCCGCCTCCAGCGCCACGCGGTTGAGCGCGGCGAAATCGGCGGCGTCCCAGCCGAAGGTCTGCGCCAGCATCTCGTATTCGCGGGTCATGGTGGTGTGGAAAAAGGGCGGATCGTCGGTCGAGACCGTGACCTTGACGCCGGCGTCGCGCAACCGCTTGATCGGGTGGTCGGGCCAGCCGCCGGTCGCGCCCAGAAAGACGTTGGAGCCGGGGCAGACTTCCAGCACCGTGCCCCGCTCGGCCAGGGTTTCCACCAGCGCCGGGTCGGTGATGGCGTTCACCCCGTGGCCGATCCGCGCCGGGGCGAGGTCGCGCAGGGTGTCGGCCACCATGTCCGGGCCGCCCCATTCGCCGGCGTGGCAGGTCAGCGGCATCCCCGCCTCGCGCGCGCAGTCGAAGGCCCAGGCGAAATCCCCTGGTCGGCCCATCATCTCGGCGCCGGCCATGCCGAAGCCGCGCAGGAAGCGCCCCTGCGTTTCCACCGCGCAGCGCGCCGCAGGCCGGGCCTTGTCGGGGCCGAAGTGACGGATGCAGGTGACGATGCCGCGCAGGGTGATGCCAAAGCGGGCCTCGGCTTCCTCTGCCGCCTCTTCGATGGCGGCCAGGTAGTCGCGCCAGGCCGCGAGGTCGCCGCCGCCACAGAAATCGGGGCTCAGGAAGGTTTCGGAATAGACCACACCATGGGCCGCACTTTCCTCCAGCACGGCCAGGGTCAGGCGATGGAAATCCTCGGGCGACTGAAGCGTGGTGCAGGCGGCCTCGTAGACCTGCAGGAAATGGTCGAAGTCGCGGTAGGCATAGCCGCCATCGGCGGTGAAGATCGCGCTGAGGTCGAGGTTCTTTTCCTGCGCCAACCCCCGGATGAAGGCGGGCGGCGCGGCGCCTTCCAGATGCAGGTGCAGTTCCACCTTCGCAGTATCGCGGTACGTCATGCCCTGCCCTTTTCCAGCCCGAGGTGGTCGGCCACCAGCGCCGCCACGTCGGTGAACGCCATGTTCCCCAGCGCCCGCGCGCCCAGCCCGTGGGCCAGCACCGGCACCCGTTCGCGGGTATGGTCGGTGCCAACCCAGGTGGGGTCATTGCCATGATCGGCGGTGACCAGCAACAGGTCACCCTCGCGCAATCGCGGCAGCAGGCGGCCCAGTTCGGCGTCGAACCATTCCAGGTGGCGCGCATAGCCCGAGACATCGCGGCGGTGGCCATAAAGGCTGTCGAACTCCACCAGGTTGGCAAAGACCAGAGCGCCCTCGGGGGCCTCGCGGGCGAGGTCGGACAGGTGGCCCATCAGGGCGGCGTCGTCGCCCTTGCGCACCGTGTCGATGCCCTGCATCGAGAAGATGTCGCCGATCTTGCCCACGGCCTGCACCGCGCGCCCGGCCGATTGCGCCCAGTCGCACAGCGTCGGCGCGGGCGGGGCGATGGCGAAATCCCGTCGGCGCGGCGTGCGGGTGAAGGCGCCCGGCTCGCCCACGAAGGGCCGCGCGATGACCCGGCCCACCTTCATGGCGTGCAGCGTGGGCGCGAGGGCGCGGCACAGGTCCAGCAGCCGGTCCAGCCCGAAGTGGTCCTCGTGTGCGGCGATCTGGAAGACGCTGTCGGCGGAGGTATAGCAGATGGGCCATCCGGTGCGGATATGGTCTTCGCCCAGGTCGTCGATGATGTTGGTGCCCGAGGCATGGCAATTGCCCAGGATACCCTCGGTTTCGGCACAGGCCTTGACCTCTTCGATCAGATCGGGGGGAAAGCTCTCGGTTGGTTTCTCGAAATAATGCCAGGTCCAGGGCACCGGCACCCCGGCCAGTTCCCAATGCCCCGAGGGGGTATCCTTGCCCGGGCTGACCTCGGTCGCCGCGCCCCAGGCGCCGGTGGGCGCCACCATCAGGGCGGGGGCGGTGACACCGCTGGCCAGCTCCAGCGCATGGCCCAGCCCGAGGCCCGCCAGGTTGGGCAGGTGCAGCGCGCCACTGCGCCCCTGCTCGGCATGGCCGCCGGCGCAGGCCCCGGCGATATGGCCGACGGTGTTGGCGCCGCTGTCGGGCACGCCGTCGTTGTAGAAGCCCCCGGCATCCGGCGCACCGCCGATGCCGACGCTGTCGATGACGACCAGGAAGGCGCGGGTCATGGCTCTACCCTTTCGAGGATCAAGGCGCCCGGCGCGCGGGCCGCGCCGATG
>NZ_JBKOTX010000365.1:0-3148 GCF_047086965.1 Roseovarius halophilus (ex Wu et al. 2025)
TCTGAAAATGCCGCATACTGAGGCCTCACAGAAGTTCGCACTCGATCACATGCTCGAACGGTCAGAAATTTCTTGCACTACGGGCGGCAACCACAGAAGACAGCCTGTTAATGAAAGCGTGCTCTACATTCATGCGACGCTCGTCATGCTGGGAGGCGGGCTACAAGCTGCTGGTGGACGGTCAGGTGCGCGTGGACGTCCTGCAAGCGCGCAAGCGCCCCGGGGGCAAGGCGCGGATCGATGTTTCCGGTCACGTGGTGCTGCTGATCCCGTCGATGCTGGCGTTGCTCTACTGGTCCTATCCATCGGTCCGCAACGCGTGGGCCATCCACGCGGGGGCGATTCCCGTCGGCGGCCTCCCGGCAGTCTTCCTGCTGAAATCCTTGATCCCGGCATTCTGCGGCCTGCTGATCTTGCAGTCGCTTGCCTGTCTCCACCGGAACCTGCTGAGGTTGCGCGCATGACCGCCGAATATCTCGACCTGCTGATGTTCGCCGCGCTCATGGCGGCGATCCTGTCGGGGGTCCCCGTCTCCTTCGCCTACTTTGGCTGGGCCACCAGGGTGATGCAACTCAACCTTCCGGGCGCGCTGGTGCCGGGGCTGACGCTGGTGGGCATCTACATCCTGTACGTGCTGGCGCGCGGCATGATCCGCCCGCAGGACATGCCGCCGGCGCCGACGCCGGAAAGTGGACCGAACTGGCGTGAACTCGCCGGCGCGGTCGTGCCGCCGGTCGTGTTGATCGTGGCGGTTCTGGGCGCGATCCTGATGGCCGGCGTTTTCAGCCTTGCCTTCGTCGGGCTGGGCGGCGAGGCGCGCGTGGCACAGATCCTCGGCTCCATGTCCGGCGGCGCGACGGGCGCGCTGATCTTTGCCGTGGTGCTGATTTTCGTGCGCGGCTTCTTCCTCGATTTCGTCGAGATCACGGTGATCCTGCTGCCGCTGCTCGCGCCGGTGCTGATCCTGATGGGGCACGATCCCGTCTGGCTGGCGATCCTGATCGCGATCAACCTGCAGACGTCCTTTCTCACGCCGCCTTTCGGGTTTTCGCTGTTCTACCTGCGCGGGGCCGCTCCGCCCGAGATCACGACCGGCCAGACCTATGCCGGCGTCGCGCCTTTCATCCTGCTTCAGGCCGTGGGGATCGCCGTCATCTCGTTCCTGCCGGGGCTGGCCACGTGTCTGCCGTCGGCGGTGTTCTGATTGGGCGGTGGTCGGCAAAAAACGGCGTATTGCGAATCACCGGATATTGACCGATTCGGTTGTTCCGGACTATATTTAGGGCAATAAAGACCATGCGCCGGGCCGAACGGGACGCAAGATCGGGGAGAGTGCCGCCATGATGCCGGCAGGGGACGCATTTCGGGATTTCACGCGGACCGTATCCGCAGGCCCCCGCCGCGCCATCCCGCATGGGCCGGTCGCGCAGCGGGGCGCTTTCCGCGGCAAGGGGCTGGTGACATGCTGCGTCTTTGCCTGATCGCCGCCGGCCTGTGTAGTGTCCTTGCCGCGCTGCACGCCACCCGGACGGGCTCCGCACCGACAGCGAACGTGGCGCCTGACGCCGCAAGCCCGGCATCGGAACCGGCGCTCAAGGTCGTGTCCCTGCGTGATCCGCAACCCGCCGGAAAGGGCGCGTCCCCGCTCGAGGACCTGATCATTCCAGCATCGATTGGCGATGCGGACAGGACGGGACCCGGGGCGCGGATCTATACCGTGCAGCCGGGGGATAACCTCGCTTCGATCTCCTATCGCTTTTACGGGCGCACCGATCGACATGCCGACATTCTCGACGCCAACCGCGACAGCCTGTCCCCCTCGACCCGGATCGTCGCGGGGCAACGGCTCGTCATACCGGAATTCTGAAACGCAGAGGCAACGTGGCGGGGCGGAAAGAGGGGCCGGTTCAACGGCCCCCTTTCTTTTGCGCGCCCCGCGGTTGGCGGGGTCACATCAGGTCTGGCAGGTCACATTCCATCCTGTGCGCAAGCCGGCAGCACAGGGCGCGGGCGCGGCGGCCCTTCGGCCCTTTGAAACAGGCCGCGCCGCGCCGTGCGCTTGGCGAGACCGGGCCGATCTGCAACCCGCCCGCCCCGGCGGCGCGTCGTGACAGCCCGCTGAGATGCGCCAACGTCGCCCGTGCGCGCGCCGCGCTCATCGGCTCGGGCGACAATTCGACATTGCGCAACGGCCGGATCTCGATCGCGGTCAACCTGGCGCCCGACGCGTCGAGCGTGAAGTAGGCTTTGCCGAACATGCCATAGTCATGTCCCACCGGCAGGTGGTCGCGTTCGGCCCCGCCGAGAAAGATGAAGTTTCCCAGCGAGTAGAAAATCGCGTGGTCGCGGCCTGTCTCGACCGCTCGGGGCACGTGCGGGTGATGCCCGAGCACGAGATTGACCCCCGCCTCCTCGACCGCGCGGCGGAACAGGCGTCGCTGACCGGGATCAAGGCGGATCCGGTTCTCGGCGCCGTAATGGATCGACAGGATCTTCACCTCGGCTTCCGCCGCCGCCAGCCCGGCAAGGACCCGGTCGTAATGGCCGGGCTTGAAAAGCGTGGTCATGCCCGCGCGCTCACTGTCGGGGCGCGCCGCGAACGCGGTGTTCCCGATGCCGATGGCGGCTAGCGCGACGCGGATACCGTTGAAGGTGCCGATGCGGGGGGCAAAGGCGGCCGCGCCGCGGCCGATGCCGTGGTGCAGGATGTTCCGGTGCCGCGCGGCTGTCTCGAAAAAGGTCCGGGTCCCCGCGAGGCCGGGCCAACCGTGATCAAAGGCGTGATTGTTGGCAAGGCCGAAGGCGTTGACGCCGATATCCATCAGGTGCCGGACGTTGTCCGGGTGGCTGCGAAAGACGAAGCGCTTGGCCAGCGGGGTCCCGTCGCGCGGGGCAACGACGGATTCCACGTTCACGAAGTTCACGTCACCGTCAAGGTGATCGCCGATGAAGGCGGTCGTGTGCGCAAGGCTGTAGGTTCCGAACTTGCTGACAGTGTCGGGCCGCGGGGGCGTGCGGGACCGTGCGAAATTCACATCGCCGCCGAACGTGACAACCAGTTCGCGCGGCTCGGCAACGGCCGCCGGCGCCATGCAGATCGGTACCGCGAGCGCCACCAACGCGAAGGTCGCGCGGCCCGCGGCCCGCC
>NZ_JBKOTX010000366.1:0-3118 GCF_047086965.1 Roseovarius halophilus (ex Wu et al. 2025)
CCGGACCTCGTTGTCGCGGAACTTCCGGCATGACAGCCGGGTCCAGCGGAAGGCGTATTTGCCTTCCTTGATGTGTTGCTCGGCGGTGCCGCGCTGGTTATAGAACCGCACGATCCAGTCTGGCTCCATCGGCAGATTGGTGACGATGAAGCCAACACGCGGGAACAGCTCGCCCGGATGCCATTCGATCTGGGCAATGACGCGACGAGGCTTGCTCCGTGATACCGACTAGCCGCGTAGGCTACGGACGATCCAACGACGGCTCCGCTTCGCGCAGCAACACGTAGGACTTCGCCCCCTCTTGCTTCCACAGTGCTTCCACGGGTGGCGGAAACGCAAACGCCGCCCCGGAGGGCGGCGTTTAAGCGCTTGATAACGCGTAATATTTTGGTTGCGGGGGTAGGATTTGAACCTACGACCTTCAGGTTATGAGCCTAACCCGCAGCGAATCCGATAATGCCTTAAAATCAGATACATATATGGTAAGCCTTTGATTCCACCAACTTTCCAACTGCTCATTCACCGACACCCGCACGCATTCATAGGCAGACCCGCGCGAAAGTGCGCGTTCCCGCGTTGATGTGGTGTTGAGGTCGTCGCGTTGTAGGGTAAGCAGGGTACCCATCGCAATCCATCGATCGCCGGGGGGTCCGACAATCCCTGGCTACTGGTCTGACCGATGCGGTGAATGCCCTGTATCTGTCGCCAGGGCAGCCCGTGTGATCGAAGGCGTTCAGCGCAGAGCGACCCATGCATAGGCTGTTGTTCGCTCGTGCAGCATTCGGTAAAAGGGGGCGGAAAGAGGTCATTCGCTGCGTTTGGACCGAACGGTAGCGATAAGCAGCATTGTGACCTTTGCAAAGCCGTCATGACCAGGTATGTCTCAAGGGGTGGCTACATGCCGTGGAACCGGTGGCCACATCATCGTGGAATCCGTGGCCACATGCGCGTGGAATACTCACGATGACGCCAGAATTGCGTGACGCGACCCGCGCCTACCGCCGCGCGTACCCAGAGGAGCAGCAAGGTGCCATCGCCGCCGTGTTCAACGTCAACGCGGGCTGGGTCTCGGTGCCCTAGGCGAGTGGCGAACCAGCCTGGATCGTTGCCGAGCGCTACGGGGGGCTCCCTACAAAGCCTACTCGGAAAGCGAATTTGCCCAATTTGCGCCTGTGCTTGTCTTGCTCAGAACTGGTGTTCAAGCTTGAACTGGACGCCTGTTCGTGTGGTGTCGCCCACCCGGTCTACGCTGAAGGTGCTATTCAGCCGGCTCAGGCCATCTTCGGAATTCGAGGTGAAGCCCAGCTGGAGGCCCCCGCCGCACTCCTCGGTGGTCTGATCGGCAACCGTGCGCTCGCAGATCAGCCGTGGGGAGAGTGTCGCGGTCTCGAGACTCGTGGCGATCGAACGACCGTCCATCGGGACCCGTAGCTGTGGCGTCAGCGTCAGTGTGGTCAGGCTCACATCCCCGGCATCTAGGCTCACGTCATCGGTCCGCTCATAGGCATCTGCCGTGAAATCCATCTCCCCGATCTCGGTATAGCCATGCGTGAAGGCCAACTCGGGCCAGACTTCATAGCGCTCGCGCGCGATCAAACCCGTTACAGACCCGCCAAGCGTCAGCGTCTGCGTCGTGTAGTCGCTCTGCACATCCAGCGTGCCATTGCTCAGCTCAAGATCGTTCCGGCCAATACCAACCGAGGCAAAGCCACTTGCGAACACCGTCTCCGAGAGCGCCACGACCCCGTAGCCGCCCAGATTGACACCAAAGCTGTCCTGCGTGCCTTCAAAGCTGCCCTCAAGCGTGGCCGTGCTCAGATCTGCACCCACATAGTAGCCCAGCATACGGTCCGCATCGAGCATATGCTCCCACGCCAACTTGCCCGAGAGGGTCCCCGATGTGTTGCCATCCTCGTCGCGCTGGATATCGAAGTCCCCAAAGAACAGTCGCCGCCGCGTCCCCGCATAGTTCCCATCCTGTTCAAAGAACGTCCCATCGGCCACAAAGGTCTGCCCACGCACCTCCGCCCGGCCATCAATATCGAAGGGGGTATAGTTGCGCGACGCCAGCCTCACGCCACCCTCAGGGTCACTCACCTGCCTGCGGCTGAGCGTGAACCGGTCCCGGGCCTCACGCACCAGTCGCACATTGGCCGCCACTTGGCTGCGCGACGTCTTCTGCGCATGCGTTGTCACGATGTCCCGGATCTCTTCACGATGCGCCTCAAACTCCGACGCAGGCGAGCCCGCAAGGATCGCGTAGGTGTTCGACGCCTCATTCTGGTTGCCGGCCTCATCTTCGGCTGACCCCGCCGGCACCTGAACCGTTCCGTTCTGGCCCAGCTCAGGCGAGATGGTCAGCGTATAGACCGCACCGCTGCCCGTCAGGTTGGACGCCTGAGCATTGGTCACAGCGACATCGCCAAGCGCCAAGTCCGTCACATCTTCCGAGAACGTCAGCGTGACCGTGAAGTCCTCGACCACAACATCGGTCGGCCCTTCGACCTTCACCGTCGGGGCCGTTCCATCGGTCGTGACACTGAGTTGGGTTGCGGCTGTATTGCCATTGCCGGCGTCATCCGTGGCCACGTCTGCGGCGATATCCACCGTCACCGCGCCATCGGAGGAAGGGTCAACGTCGAAGGTGTAGACTTTGCTCGACGTCGCCTGGAAGTTCGACGCACTCCCGTTGCCGACGCTCACGTCGCCAACTTCGAACCCAGTGACATCTTCGTCAAACGTCGCCGTGACCGTGAAGGCCCCGGAGTGGGGATCGGTCGCGTTCGAGCTCAGCCCAACCGTCGGGGCGGTCCCGTCGGTCGTGACACTGAGTTGGGTTGCGGCTGTATTGCCGTTCGTCGCGGTATCTTCAGCAACATCGGCAGCAACATCGACGGTGACATCTCCATCCGCGGCAGGGGTGACATCGAAGGTGTAGCTCGTGCCCGAACCAGAGAGGTTCGACGCGGTACCGTTGCCGACGCTCACGTCGCCAACTTCGAACCCAATGACGCGTTCATCAAACGTCGCCGTGACCGTGAAGGCCCCGGAGTGGGGATCGGTCGCGTTCGAGCTCAGCCCAACCGTCGGGGCGGTCCCGTCGGTCGTGACACTGAGT
>NZ_JBKOTX010000367.1:0-3105 GCF_047086965.1 Roseovarius halophilus (ex Wu et al. 2025)
AAACCTCCTGACCGACAATCCATCACTTGGCCCTCACGGGCCAAGGCGGCCAGTCAACCGCCAGCTATTTGGGGAGCGCGGTCGACTGGCCGCCAGCACCCTATGCGCCCTTCACGCCCAACCCCAAAGTGGCCTACTTTTGCGCCGCCCTTTGGTCGGGTTTTACTCCGCCGTTGACACCTCGCCCGGCAGGAGCGCGATGTCTGGGTTGCCTGGCCTACGCGCGTGGCGGCCCTCATGGCCGCGCAATTGTCCGCAGATATGGAGACTGCATCCGGGAAGCCCATGACGATCGAGACGGCGATCCTGCAAAGGGTGCTGGAAGCCCATGTCCGAGAACAGCTCGACGCCCTGGCCGACCTCCGGGTCTCGCTTGAATGATTTGCTTTGACAGACATGGTGAGCCCACATATAACTGGCCAGCCAGATAGCTAGGTGAAGACGCATGTGGACTCTGCAAGATGCGAAAAACAAGTTCAGCACGGTTGTTGATGCCGCGCTGGCGGGAACGCCCCAGGAGGTGACACGCCGCGGCAAGCCTGCAGTCGTGGTGCTGTCCGCCTCTGAATACCATCATCTCCTGACCGATGCGCAGAAAGCGCGGGGTTCCTTTGTCGATCATCTTTTGGCGTTTCCGGTTGAAGACGTCGAACATGCAACGGTTGTGCCGCGCCAAGTCACCTTCTGATGTATGTGCTCGATACGAATGTGCTCTCGGCCCTGAGACGGCCGGACCGCGCACCAAAGGTGGCGAATTGGTTACGGGAGCAGCCGGAACGTCAGTTGTTTTTGAGTGTCATCACTCTGGGTGAGATCGAGCGGGGAATTGCTCAGCAAGAGCAACGCAACCCCGAGTTTGCGGCGGATCTGCGGGCATGGATCGATCGGACTTTGCTACTCTTTGGCGACCGGTTGCTGCCCTTTGGACCCGAGGAGGCCAGACTATGGGGGCGTTTGTCCGCTCGCCTCGGACACAGCGGTGCCGATCTGTTGATTGCGGCGACTGCTTTGAGCCATGGCGCGATCGTGGTGACCGGCAATGTCACCGACTTTGAACCCACGGGCGTGGAGATCGTAGACCCGTTCTGAAGTCCTGTTCTTTCGATGGGCCCGGATGGCGCCCGTAGAGACGTCGGAAGCGGGGTATGGACAACGGTGATCTGACGACTGACCTCCATCTCGGGTTCGACGGGGCCGGGGACATCCTGCGCGCCTGGCGGCGTGGCGTGCGGCCCGATCCGGATCTCACAGTCTCGGTCTGGGCGGATCAAAATCGGTGGCTGTCCTCGCGTGCCTCGGCCGAGCCCGGGCGCTACCGGACCGCGCGCACGCCGTATCTGCGCGCCATCATGGATGCACTCTCGCCCGGCCACCCCGCACAGCGCGTCAGCTTCATGAAGGCCGCGCAGGTCGGCGCGACGGAAGCGGGTAACAACTGGATTGGGTTCGTGATCCACCACGCACCGGGGCCGATGCTGGCGGTGCTGCCCACGGTCGAGATGGCCAAGCGCAGCTCGCGCGGGCGGATCGACCCGCTGATCGCGGACAGCGCGGCCTTGCGCGAGCGGGTACACCCGCGAACGCGCGCTGGGCCTCGACTTCCGCCGGCCGGGATCGCCGGCGCAGGGCGCATCGGAAGTCGGGGTGGGCGAGACCGAGGAGAGTGACGCGACCACACGCGATGCCGCAGATGATGACCACGTGCGTGATGCTAGTGGAGAACGGTGAGGCTCAGGCCGATAACAGACGCACACCCGGAAGGCGCGCCGCCTTGCGATCAAACGTGACCAGTTCCGTTGCATCAGCACGCCGGGCCGCGGCCGCAATCATCAGATCGGCAAAGCCGAAGCCATCGTTGCGATAGCGATCGACAGCCACGCCCACCTCATCAGCCGCCTCGATCTCCAGTTCAATTGCCGTCAACAGGCCATCCAGCGCAGCGGCAATGTCGGCGCGCTGGTAGCCATAGGCACGCTCGAGCACCCAGACGAGTTCGACAAGAACCTCCCGGCCAACAAATCCGGGAGCCGCATCGGTCAGCTGGTCCATCACGGTATTGGCGATGCGCGCCTGTTCGGGATCGTCCTGCACGAGGAAGCGCACCAGAACATTGGTATCGAGCGCAATCATGCGCCAGACGTTCCGCTCTCTGCAGCACCGCCAGCGATCGCTTCATCCATCGCGTCCAGCGAAACAGGCTTTTGCCCCGACCGCGCCAGGGCGCCCCGCAAGTCCTTGACCGACCGCGCCTTCACGATACGGACCTCGCCGTCGAGGATCACATAGCGCACGCGGTCACCGCTCGTGAGACCAAGGGCTGCCCGGACGTCCCGGGGCAGTGTGGTCTGGCCCTTCACCGTCATTGTCGATTCCCACATCGGCAAAGCTCCTTACATATCCGTATATCCCCTTACCATGTCGGAACCTGGAATGCAAAAACAAGCAAGGGACCAGCCCTGATGCTCCATGCCCGCATTGCCGCGCGCGCCTTCAACACGCCGCTGCTGGTCGAGCCCTCCAAGGCCATGGCATTCCTGTCGGGGCTCGGTCCGCGGGTTCTCAGGCGGCGGATCGAGCTGGCGGACGACGCAGCGCAAACCGACCGTGTTTCCCATCCCCTGCCCGCGCGCGCCAGTATTCTCGCCGGTGGGCTTGCCGACAGCCTGCGCCAGCACGGCGAGGCGCCCTTTCCGGTGGTTAACGGTATCGCCGTGATCGAGATCTCCGGCGTTCTGATCCATCGCGGCGGCTGGATCGGGCAGTCCTCGGGGCAAACCAGCTATGAGGGGATCGCCGCGCAGATAGAGGCGGCGGCCAGCGATCCGTCCGTGCATGGCGTGGCGCTGGAGATCGACAGCTTCGGCGGCGAGGTGGCGGGCGTGTTCGACCTGGCCGACCGCAGCTGACCGCGCTGGGCCTCATCGTGCGCGACATGGCCTGATCGTTCCAGCCCTACGCCGACTGCTGGGCACCCCCGGTCTTCTTTCATCCCTTCCCGGAGATCCGCCATGACCCTCACCCGCAACCCGTTCGACGCGGGCGGCTATTCGCTCGCCGAGATGACGCAGGCCATCAACATCCTGCCCAATCTCTACACCCGCCTCG
>NZ_JBKOTX010000368.1:0-3074 GCF_047086965.1 Roseovarius halophilus (ex Wu et al. 2025)
TGATCTGCGGTAGATAATAGAGGCACTGATCACAGAAGCCAATGTCCGCAAAGCGGGATGCGGTCGCAGCATCTGGAGCAATCAACGAAAGGCTGCTCAAGGCCGAGATCAACAAGCGTTGTTCGACCGAGGCCGCCCAAAACGAGATCTCGAGAACCGGTTGGCCCGACGTTCTCGACTACACGCAGGGCGTTGTCCGATCGTGCTTCAACAAGGCCTTCAAGTGATGGCCGGGTCGCTGATCGGAGATCATGCTGCACCACGGGTGTGGAAGACGAACGGGCAAGTCACTTTCCGGGTCAATCCGGGGCAATCTCCGCGCGATGTGGAGGCCCTGACATTTCGGCATCAATCCTAAGCGCGCGGACCAGCCCGATACAGGCCACGAGCAGGAAGACCGTCAATGGCAGCGCGGATGTAAGAGATGCGGTGCGCATCGCGATCAGCCCGCCGGCAGACAAGAGGCTCATCGCGACGACGCCTTCGGTGACACACCAGAAGACACGGTAGGGGGCAGGCGGGTTCGAGTGCCCGCCCGAGGTGACCATGACGTCCACCAGAGATCCGGAATCCGACGAAGTGATGAAGAACACGACAATGGCCAGTGTTGCCAGTGCCGAGGTCACCATGGATAGTGGCATTTCCGCCAGCATCGCGTAGAGCGACAGCGCCTCGTCCTCCATCGACATCTCGGCGATACGGCCGACGCCTGCCGATTCCAGCGAAAGGGCCGTGCCGCCGAAAGCCGCGAACCAGAAGAACCCCAGCAGTGTCGGCGCCAGCAGCATTCCCGCGATCATCTCACGGATGGTGCGCCCGCGCGAGATGCGCGCTGCGAATATGCCCACGAAGGGCGACCACGATATCCACCAGACCCAGTAGAACAGCGTCCAGTCGGCCTGCCAGTCGGGATCGGAGGCGGCCCCGACACGAAAGCTCGCGTTGACCACGTCCGAGAGATAGGTGCCGAGCCCCGCCGTGAAGGTCTCGAGGATATGGATCGTCGGTCCGGCTACCAGAACAAAGGCCAGCAGGACGGCTCCGACACCAATGTTGAACTCGCTCAACCGGCGAATGCCGACGTGCAAGCCGCTGACCACTGAGATCGTGGCGACGCCGGTAATGATCGCGATGATCACCAGTTGCACCGGCAGCGACATGCCCAGCCCGGTCAGAGCGCCCAGCCCGGCATTGATCTGCATCGCGCCAAGCCCCAGCGATGTGCCGACGCCAAAAAGCGTGCCGACAGTCGCGATGATGTCCACGATATGGCCGATCCAGCCGTGTATGCGTTCGCCGATCAGCGGATAGAGCAGCGACCGGGGCGCCAGCGGCAGGTCGTGACGAAAGTGGAAATAGGCCAGCGGCAGCGCCATGCAGATATAGATGGCCCAGGGGTGCAGCCCCCAGTGGAAGTAGCTGTGGAACAGCGCCTCGCGCACGGCCTCTTCGCTGCGCGGTTCCGCGTCCAGCGGTGAGGTGTAGTGCAGGATCGGCTCGGCCACGCCGAAAAACACCAGCCCGATCCCCATGCCCGCAGCCATCAGCATCGTGAACCAGGTCAAGCGCCCGAATTCGGGTTTGGCGCTATCGCCGCCCAGCCGGATCTCGCCGAAGCGGCTCAGGCCCAGCCATATGACGAAGCCAAGCATGCCACTGGCCGCGAGCACATAGAACCAGCCAAAGCTGTCGATGAGCCAGCCCTGCGCGCGCGAGAACTGGGTCTCCGCCTGACCACTGAAGAAGACACCATAAAGCACGAAAAGCACGATCAACCCAGCTGACCCCAGGAAGACCGGTGGGTTCATCGTCTCGCGGAAATCCTTGATGAGATGTTTCAACGTTCGTTTCGCCTTTCCGGATCCAACAGGGAGTAGCCTACGATCAGAACCTCGCTACGGCCCGTTGGCCCGATAATAGTTTTCGGTGCTATCGGCGCATCATGGTCTTTTCCCGGAACCTATCAGCGGCGGCCCGGCCCCGGAACCTGCCTGTTCTATGCCAGAATAGTGTCTGTCCTGCAAAAGGCGCAGCGATGGTCCCGCGTCCGCGGAACAGGGTCATGTCGCCCCGCATGGCTATCCCGGACCTGATCCAAATGCTGCACCCTGCATGAATGGACGGTCCAGTGATGCTGCGTTGCGACGTCCAACCTGACGACGAGGGCCCGCAATGGGCCGTCCGTGAAGACGGCCCAGCCGTCTAGATTTCGATAGCTTCGGCGATGGCCAGCGCATCTTCAAGCTCAACGCCAAGGTATCTGACAGTGCTGTCCATCTTGGTATGGCCCAACAACAGCTGGACGGCTCGAAGGTTACCTGTCTTCTTGTAGATTTGGGTCACCTTGGTACGCCGCATAGAATGCGTACCATAGGCGCTAGCCTCCAGACCAATGGATGTCACCCAGTCTCGCACAATCCGCGCGTACTGGCGGGTCGAGATGTGAAGCCGTTCGTGAAACCTCCCGGGCCAGAGGTATTCGGATCCGACCATGAGCGGCTCCTGCATCCCCTTTGCCAGCGATGCGCGGGTGCCTTCAGAAATCTCGAAACGTACAGGTTTCTGCGTCTTGCTCTGCAGAACCGACGCGGGCTCCTTTATTTGGCCGGACGCCATGACATCGGCCACCTTCATCTTCACGAGATCGCAGCCGCGGAGCTTGCTGTCGATGGCAAGATTGAAGAGGGCCAGATCGCGATGGTTTTCGGCCAGCTCCAGCCGAACCCTGATCGCCCAGACGTGTTTGGGCTTGAGTGGCCTTGTCTGTCCGACGATCCGACCTTTGTTCCAAGCTGCGCGCCGTGCACGGATTGAACCAGACCGGGTTTACCGGAGAGGTTGGAGTTGGTCACTCAGCGGCGATCTTAGCCGTGAGTTCGGCGTTGTAGAAGTTCCTTTCTGCTGTTGCGGGTGAGATATATCCGAGCGGGCCGTATAGGCGTTTTTCATTGTACCAATGCACCCAATCCAGGGTAGCAAGCTCGACGTCTTTCTTGCCGCGCCACGGCCCCTCGTGCTCGATGACCTCGGCCTTGTACAAGCCGTTGATGGTCTCGGCGAGGGCATTGATGCTC
>NZ_JBKOTX010000369.1:0-3073 GCF_047086965.1 Roseovarius halophilus (ex Wu et al. 2025)
GGCCGGGGCCGGGGCGCTGCTGTTCGCCGGGGCGGCGGTGGCCGAAATCGGTCAGGCGATGGGCCGATGGACCTTGCCGGTGGCGCCGCCCGGCGCGGCGTTTACAGCGCGCGTCGGGGTTGAACGGGTGCTGACGGCCCGCGAAACGCTGCGCGAGTTGCGGGCATTCAGGGTCGCGGCATCCAGCGACCCCTACGCGGACAGGGCGGGCCTGTTCGACCGGATCGACCGGGACGTGCTGATCGTGTTCATCGAAAGCTATGGCCGGACGAGCCTTGAGACGCCATTCTATGCTGACACGCATCGTGACACGCTGCGCCGCCACGAGGCGGATCTGTCCCGCCGCGGGCTTGCAACGGCATCCGGGCTGCTCAAGGCGCCGACGCGCGGCGGGCAGAGCTGGCTGTCGCACGCGACCTTTGCCAATGGTCTCTGGGTCGATGACCAGGCGCGATACGGGGCGGTGCTGGCATCGGGACGCGAGACATTGTTTCACCTCGCGGCCCGGTCGGGGTTTCACACTGCAGCGGTGATGCCGCAGATCACGCTCGACTGGCCGGAATCCGACCTGATGGGTTTCGACACCGTGCTGGCGGCGCGGGATCTCGGCTATGCGGGCGCGCCGTTCAACTGGGTCACGATGCCGGACCAGTTCACCCTTGCCGCGCTGGACCGGCGCTTGCGCAACGTGACCGGCGGGCGCCCGTTGTTCGCGCAGGTGGCGCTTGCCTCGTCGCACGCCCCGTGGGTGCCGGTGCCCGAGCTGGTGGACTGGGACAGCATCGGGTCGGGGCGGATCTTCGACGCGATGGCCGCGTCCGGCGACCCGCCCGAGGAGGTATGGCGCGACCGGGACCGTGTGCGGCGGCAATACCGCAAGGCCATCGATTACGCGCTGTCGACGGTGTTTTCCTATGCCGCGCGCCATGCCGGCGATCCGCCCTTGATGATCGTGTTGGGCGATCACCCGGCGGCGGATTTCGTCGCCATGGACGACCGCGCCGACGTGCCTGTTCACGTCATCGGCCCGGCCGATCTTGTCAGGGCGACGGAGACGCTGGGCTGGAGGCCGGGGCTGATCCCGGCGCCCGGCGCGCCGGTCACGCGCATGGACCGGATGCGCGACCTGATAATCGATGTCTTCTCGTCCCGCCTGTCTGCCGCGCGGGCAGGCGAATGAGGGGGCGGCGCGTGTCGCGCGGCGCCCTGCGCGCAGGGCAGGTCCTGCTTGCGGGCGCGCTGCTGGCGCTGCTTTGGCACCTGGCCGGCGGGGCGGAGGCGCTGCGCAACCTCACGTCGGCCGACCGGGGGTGGCTGGTGGCCGCCGTGGCGGCCCTGACGCTGCAAACCGTGCTGTCGGCCCTGCGCTGGAAGCTGACGGCGGCGCGGCTGGGGATCACGCTGGAGACGCGCGAGGCGCTGCGCGAATATTACCTCGCGCAGGTCGTGAACCAGTCGCTGCCGGGCGGGGTCATCGGGGATGCCGGCCGGGCGATCAGGGCACGGGGGCAGGCCGGGCTGGTGGCGTCGGGCCAAGCGGTGCTGTTCGAGCGTCTGGCCGGTCAGGCCGGCCTCTTTGCCGTCATGGCGGCGGCATTCATCGTCACGCTGGCCCGGCCCGGCGGCGTGACGTGGCCGTCATGGCTGATCGCGCCGGTCGGCCTGTTCGTGCTGGCCGGGCTGTTCCTGCCCGTTTGCCTGTCGCTTGCCGTCCGCCTGCCGTGCAGGGCGGGCCGCGCGCTGCGGGCCGTGTGGGCACCGCTGGTGCGGTCGCTTGTGGCGCGCGACGTGATCATGCGGCAGGCGGCACTGAGCGTGGGCACGACGATGTGCAACCTCGCGGCATTCGGGTTCTGCGCGCAGGCGGTTGGGCACGGCCTGTCGCCGGCTGCCGTCGTGACCTTCGTGCCGCTCATCCTGCTGACGATGCTGGTGCCGCTGACGATCAGCGGCTGGGGCCTGCGCGAAGGCGCGGCGGCCGTGCTTTTCCCGGTGGCGGGGGCCACGGCGAGCGGCGGGCTGGCGGCGAGTGTCGCCTTCGGGCTGACGGTGATCGTGGCGGCGTTGCCGGGGCTGGGTGTTCTGCTGGCGGCGCGGCGCGGGCAGGCGGCGAGCCTGTTCTGATCAGGATCGCGAGGCGCGCGCCGAGGCGGGGTGTGCCGGTTGCGCCGCCGCGATCGCGGTTTCGGTCAGGGCGCAATCGAACACGACATCCGAGCCCAGCGAATAGGCGCGCGTCTCGGGGCGGATGGCCTCCGACAGTTTCTCGGTCGGTGTCGGCATCGTCAGGCCCTGTGGCCCGCCGCCGATCAGCAACGGGGCGACGGCAACCTGAAGCCGCGTGAGAAGGCCCGCTTCGAGGATGCGGGAAATGGTGATGCCGCCACCCTCGATCATGATGGTGGAAAGGCCGGCCTCGCGCAGGGCGCCGATGATCCGCACCGGGTCGAGCATGCCATCCCTGTCCTGCAGGCGGATCACCTCGACCCCGTCGGGCCGCGGCCGGTCGACGGCCTGCACGATGATGCGCCGCGCGCCGTCGTCGGCCAGCAGGGGGATGTCATCGGGAAGCCGGCCGCGCGGGTCGATCACGATGCGCGCGGGGTTGCTGCCGGGGCACAGCCGGACGGTCAGGCGCGGCGTGTCGTGCAGGGCCGTGCGGACGCCGACGACCACGCCGTCGACCAACGCGCGCATCCGGTGCAGATGCGCCAGCCCGTCGGGGCCGGACACGTCCTGCGCGTCGCCGGTGACGGTGGCGACCCGGCCGTCAAGCGACTGGCCGATCTGCGCGACGGTGACCGGCCCGAGGTCGCGCCGGGCCAGCGGGCCGTAGAGGTCGAGCGCGGATCGTTCCGCGGCGGTCCACTGTCCGCAACACGTGCAGGCCAGCCCGCGCCTGACGGACAGGAGCCGCTGCCAGACCTTCGAGTTCACGTCAATCGGCTGCATTGGGGCTCTCCTTCGATGACCCGCGCGGCAGCGCAAGGATGTCGCCGTGCCCGATGAGGCAGCTCTGTGGCGCGCCGCCGGCCCTGCGCCGGGCGCCCCATGCCGCCGCCCCGCTCGCGCC
>NZ_JBKOTX010000370.1:0-3027 GCF_047086965.1 Roseovarius halophilus (ex Wu et al. 2025)
GAAGCCGCGCCAGCCCCGCGGTGCGTCGGGCCAGTCACCGGGACACCCGATCTGCTGGCCGGTCTCCTCCCAAAGTTCGCGAATGGCGGCAGCGGCCAGCCCGGCAGGGCGGCAGGCACTGTCCTCGGCCAGCCGGTCGAGGCAGGGCCGGGCCAGCGGGCGGCCGAAGGGCACGGTGTTGTCCACCGCGTCCACCGCGCCGCCCGGAAAGACGAATTTGGAGGGCATGAAGGCCGCGCCCGCGCCCCGTTGGCCCATCAGGATCTTCGGCGCGCGCACCCTGTCGCGCAGGACGATCATTGCGGCCGCATCGCGGATCGCGCTCTTGTGCATGCCTGCGTTTCCCGTTTCGCGGGACCGGGGTCAGGCCCTGTCGCCGAACCCGTGCATCTGGCGGGACCACTGGATGTTGACCACCAGCCCCTTCATCCGGGGCAGAAGATACAGCGAAAGCGCCACACAGCCAATGGTAAGCGCCGTTGCCAGTACCAGCGGGTTGGGTCGGAACTGGGTGAAGGCGACGTGGATCAGCGGCGCCATGAGGTGGCCGACCACGAGGATCGTCAGGTAGGCCGGCCCGTCATCGGCGCGATGATGGCTCAGGGTCTCCAGGCAGGCCGGGCATTGATCGGCCACCTTGAGATACCCCTTGAACATCACCCCTTCGCCGCAGTTGGGGCAGCGGCGGCGCAGGCCGCGCCACATGGCCCGCTTCATCGGGCGGTCATCCCGGGGCGCAGGGGGGCTGGGTCGGTCGGTCATGGGTGTCCTCGTCACGGACCTACAGATTGGCCCGGGACGCGGATGAATAAAAGGGGCGATCATGTCGCCGCGTCGGGATGTCGCGCGACGTGCGCGCGCTTGCCGTCCTGTGACACAGGGCCCATCCTGCGCTCTTCGATCCGGATAACAGCGGCGGCGACGGCGACGTCGCGGCCACGCAAGACCCGGTGGACGGCCATGGTCGTGGCCATGTGGCGCGCATGTCGGCGTGCGGGCTGACCGGTTTCGCGCCAGCCCCGGGTGCGGCAGACTGCGGCGGGCCCGGCCGATCGTCGGGGCGGTGGGACGCGATACGCCTCAGGCCGCCGAGAGGCTGACCGTGTTGCGCCCCGATCCCTTGGCCGCATAGAGCGCCAGGTCGGCCGCGCGGACAAGGTCGCCCGTCGCATCAGTCACCGCGGGGAATACCGGATCGGGCCCCGGCCCGGAGAGGCTGACCCCGATGGACATGGTAACCGGGATCGCATGCGTGTCACCGTGGACGTAGAAAGGCGTGTCCGAAATCACCCGGCACAGCCGCTGCGCGCTGCGCCGGGCATGATGGCTGTCGCTTTCGGGGATGGCGACGAGGAACTCCTCGCCCCCGATGCGGGCCAGAAGGTCGACGGGGCGCAGGCTGTCGCGCAGCCGCCCGGCGACCTGTTGCAGGATCTCGTCGCCCGCGGCGTGGCCGTAGGTGTCGTTGATGTCCTTGAAGTGGTCGATGTCCAGCACCATGACCGCGATCCTTTGCCCTCCCTCGGTGGCGCGATCGGCCATGTTTTCCATGTGTGGCAGGGCATAGCGGCGGTTGAACAGCCCCGTCAGCGGATCGGTGACCGCAGCGCGCAGGCCGGTCCGCACCGTGTCGCGCAGGGCGTCGTTGCGCCGCTTGTCGGCGATGAGCCCGCTGGCGCGCAGCACGAGCTCCTGGGCGCTGGCGCCGTCCGGGACCAGGTCGTTGGCCCCGAGGTCCAGCGCCATGGCCTGGACCATGGCGCGGTCCTCGGGAAGAATGACGAGAATGGCGGCGTTGCGGGTGTCGCTGCGGCTGCGCAGTTCCGACAGCAGGCGATAAAGCTCGGCTTCCGGCAGGGCGGCGTCGCGGCCGTCGACCAGCAGCAGGTCGCCCGACAGTCGGTCGGGCAGGCCCGCGCGAGGGCTGAAGCCGGCCCTCTGCACCCGGATGTTGCGACAGCCGGCGAACTTGCGTTCCGCGCAGCGCAGGAATCGCGGCTCCGGAGACAGTGCCACGACGGTGGCACCGCGGTCGAAGCCAGCCTGCGCCTCGGAAAAGCCGAGGGCGCGGCGGGTGTCCTCGCGCAGGCGCAGTTCCAGGTTGGCGTCGCGCGCGCGCAAAAGCGAGCGGATGCGCGCCTGGAGGATCTGATCGTTGAGCGGCCGGGCCAGAACGTCGTCCGCCCCGGCCTCGAGCGCGCGAACACGGTCGCCGGGGCGGGGGAAGCTGCCGGTCGCGATCACAGGGATCAGGGCGGTCTCGGGCCGCCGTTTCAGGTCGCGGCAGAAAGCCAGCGCCGCGGTGCTGTCGGTCGTCACGTCCAGAACGACGAGGTCGGGCGGGGCCTGCGCGATCTCGGCAAGGGCCGTGTGGGTATCATGGCAGGGGCGCACGCGGTGCTGCGCGGCCAGAAGTTTGACCTTGAGCACGATGCGGTTGGTCGCCACACTGTCGACAATCAGGATGTCGCCGGGCATTCTGTGTTCCTTCCACGAGGGCGTTCGCCTTCCCTCGTCCAAGGGTCGGTGCTATTGGTTAAGAAACCGTTTCCGCGAGGGCAAAGACCGCCGATGACCCCCCAACAGGCTGAAAGCCTCGCGATCGAGGCCCTGGGCTGGCTGGCCGGGAACGCGGAGCTTTGCCCAGTTTTTCTTGGATCGACCGGGGCCGCAGCCGAGGACCTGCGCGCGCTTGCGCGGGATCCCGCCTTTCTGGCCTCGGTGCTGGACTTCGTCACCATGGATGACGCCTGGGTGGTGGCATTCTGCGATGCGCAGGGCTTGAAGTATGAAGACCCGTTAAGGGCGCGCCACGCGCTGCCCGGGGCGGAACAGGTCCATTGGACCTGACCCAACGCCGGACCCGGGGACGGAAATTGGCGCGTTTCCGTCCCCGCCCCGACTTTCACGGAATTGGGGCCTGGCGGTGGGTCTAGAGATCCGGGTAGAGCGGGAAGGTTTTGCAGATTGTTTCGACCTCCGCCCGGATGCGGGCCTCGGTTTCGGCGTTGCCGTCCTCGCCCTGGG
>NZ_JBKOTX010000371.1:0-3022 GCF_047086965.1 Roseovarius halophilus (ex Wu et al. 2025)
GTCTTCTGATGACTCTTAAGGACGAAGGCTACAGAGTTGATACGTGCAACGTGCTAGAGGAAGTTCTGCAATCAATCGTGGTGTCGCCGGAAAAGTGGCAGTCCTGCTCGCTCAGCGCTCGCTCGTCGACCATGTCCGGGACGTGGCGCGCGCGCTGCGTTTCTCGCTCCATGACGCGCGGCTGATGGTGGCCCGAATCGTGGGCCGCGATACCGCCGACATGGACGCCCCCGAAATCGCCCGCGCCGCGATCGAATCGGCGGCCGAGAATTTCAGCGACGGGATTGTCGCACCCGCCTTCTGGTTCCTCATTGCCGGGCTGCCGGGGCTGCTACTCTACAAGGTCGTGAACACCGCCGACAGCATGATCGGCTACCGCAACGACCGCTACGCACGCTTCGGCCGGGCCACGGCGCGGTTAGACGACCTTCTAAACATCGTCCCGGCCCGGCTCACCGCCCTGCTGATCGCCACCCCTGCCGGGCTCTTGCCACGGTGGCGCGCCATCGTGGCCGATGCCCGCCTGCACCGCTCGCCCAATGCCGGCTGGCCCGAGGCCGCGACCGCCCGCGCGCTCGACGTGGCCCTGTCGGGCCCGCGCGCCTATCACGGGCGGGTGACCGATTTCCCGTTCGTCCATCCCGCCGGGCGCAAATCGATCGGCGCCGACGAGATCGACGCGGCCTGCGCCCTGCTATGGCGCACGTGGGCGCTCCTGCTCGGCCTCGTCATCGCGCTGGCGCTGCTCACCGGCTGAGGCCCCGGGTCTTCTTCTCGGCACAAATACCCGCCAGCCGCCGGGCCACGAGCTTGCGGGACGGCTGTTGTCACGCTCCGATCCGTGGCATGGAGGACGCATCAAGCCCAACCAGAGATTTGTTCCATGCGATTTTCCTGCCTGTTCGCCCTGCTTGCCCTCACCGCCATGCCCGCTGCCGCCCAGCAATGCGGCGGCAGCTTCTCGGGCTTTGTCGGCGCGCTGAAATCCGAGGCGGTCGCGCGCGGCCATGCCCCGGCGACCGTCGACGCCTTCTTCGCCCCGGTGCGACGCGACCCGTCAGTGATCCGCGCCGACCGGCGGCAGGGCGTGTTCCAGATGAATTTCACCGATTTTGCGCGCCGCCTGATCAGCGCGAGCCGCCTCCAGATCGGCCGCCGCAAGGCCGAGCAGCACGCCGCCATCTTCGACCGGATCGAGCGACGCCACGGCGTCAGCCGGGGTGTTCTGCTGGCCTTCTGGGCGTTCGAGACCGATTACGGCGGTTTCCAGGGCGACTACAACACGCTCAACGCGCTCGTCACGCTGGCGCATGACTGCCGCCGGCCGCACCTGTTCCGGCCGCAGGTTTTCGCGGCGCTGAAACTCTACGAGACGGGCGATTTCGACCCGGTGACCACCACCGGCGCATGGGCCGGCGAGATCGGCATGGTCCAGATGCTGCCGCAGGACATTCTCAACAATGGCGTCGATGGCGATGGCGACGGCCATGTCAGCCTCAAGACATCGCCACCCGACGCGCTCATGTCCGGCGCGAAAATGCTGCAGCAGCTCGGCTGGCGCGCGGGCGAGCCCTGGCTGCAGGAGGTTTCCGTGCCGCGCGATCTCGACTGGTCGAAAACCGGCCTGCGCACGCGAATGCCCGCCGGTGACTGGGCCCGGCTGGGCGTCGCGCCGCGGCACGGCCAGCTGGCCCGCAACCTGCCCGCCAGCCTGATCCTGCCGCAGGGGCGCAAGGGCCCGGCCTTTCTGGCCTATCCGAATTTCCGGGTTTTCTTCGAATGGAACCAGAGCTTCACCTACGTGCTGACGGCCGCCTATTTCGCCACCCGGCTCGAAGGGGCGCCCGTCTTCGCCCCCGGCAATCCGGATTCCGGGCTGACGGACGGCCAGATGAAGACGCTTCAGCGCAAGCTAAGCCGGCGCGGCTACGATGTCGGTGGCGTGGACGGGATCCTGGGCGCGGGCACGCGCGCGGCGGTGCAGGACATCCAGCAAAAACTGGGCCTTCCCGCCGACGCCTGGCCAACGCCCGGGCTGTTGAACAGGTTGTGACGGTCCCCGTCGGGCCGCGGCATCATGCGCCTGCACGCCGCGGCCCCGCGGGACGGCGGGCGGGGCGATGTGCCCGCGCAGCGCGGCACGAGCGCCGTCGCCGTCACGCGACCATCGCCTCGGCCTTCTTCAGGTCCACGCTGACAAGCTGGCTCACCCCCTGCTCGGCCATGGTGACACCGAACAGCCGGTCCATCCGGCTCATCGTCACCGCGTGGTGGGTGATGATCAGGAACCGTGTCTCGGTCCGGCGGCACATCTCGTCCAGAAGGTCGCAGAAACGGCCCACGTTGGCATCGTCGAGCGGCGCGTCGACCTCGTCAAGCACGCAGATCGGCGCCGGGTTGGCGAGGAACACCGCGAAGATCAGCGCCAGCGCGGTCAGTGTCTGCTCCCCGCCCGAAAGCAGCGACAGCGTGCTGAGCTTCTTGCCCGGCGGCTGACACATGATCTCCAGCCCCGCATCCAGCGGGTCGTCGCTTTCTACCATCACCAGATTGGCCTCGCCCCCGCCGAACAGATGCTTGAAAAGCGTGGTGAAGTTTTCGTTCACCTGCTCGAAGGCCGTCAGCAGGCGTTCGCGCCCCTCGCGGTTAAGGCCGGCGATGCCGTTGCGCAGTTCGCGGATCGCGGCTTCGAGATCGGCCTTTTCCGATTGCAGGGCGTCATGCTCGTCCTGAACCTCGCGCGCGTCCTCCTCGGCGCGCAGGTTCACGGCGCCAAGCGCATCGCGCTGCCGTTTCAGGCGGTTCACATCCGCCTCGATCGCGTCGGCCTCCGGCATGGCGTCGGGATCGGCCCCGAGCCGCGCCAGCAGGTCCCCGGGTGTCGTGTCAAGGTCCTCGGCAATGCGCCCGGCGGCCTGCTCCTGCTGATGGCGACGCCCGAGATTGCCGCGACCCTGGCGCTGGGCGGCATCCTCGCCGGACTGGGAACGGACGTCATCGGGCGGCGCTATAGCTGATGGCG
>NZ_JBKOTX010000372.1:0-3001 GCF_047086965.1 Roseovarius halophilus (ex Wu et al. 2025)
GCAGATGAACACGTCGATGATCTTGAGTTCGGGTTCGTCCATGCCGCCGTAAAGGTGGTTGAGAAACATCTCCTTGGTCAGTGTCGTTCCCTTGCGCAGGGACAGAAGTATATTCGATGTTGCCGGCCCGATCCGGCAACGGATGCGCGCCGTGGTCCGCATGGGCGAACGGCGCTGGGATGTCGTGCTCGACCGTGGCCAGCGCATCCTGCTGCCCACGCAAACCCCGATCCGTGCCTTCGAGCGCGTGATCGCCCTGGACCAGGCCCAGGATCTGCTGGCCCGTGACGTGTCGGTCATCGACATGCGCAACACGGCCCGGCCAACCATCAGACTCAATGAACAAGCCGTCGCGGAATTGCGTCGCGTGAACGGAGAAGAGCCAGAGGCAGGTGACGAATGAAAGACCTTTATGAGAGCCAACGTGCAATGCGGAACATGCGTCAGGCCGCCATGCAGCGCGGCGTGATCGCCATTCTCGACGTGGGCACCTCCAAGATCGCCTGCCTGATCCTGCGCTTTGACGGGCCGGACCGGTTCCTGGACAGCGACGGTGTCGGTTCCATGGCGGGGCAGTCGGCCTTTCGCGTCATCGGCGCGGCGACGACCCGCTCGCGCGGTGTGCGCTTCGGCGAGGTCGAGGCCATGGCCGAGACCGAACGCGCCATCCGCACCGCCGTTCAGGCGGCCCAGAAGATGGCGAACGTGCGCGTCGACCATGTCATCGCCTGCCTTGGCGGCGGGCGGCCGCGCTCTTACGGGCTGGACGGGCAGGCCGCTGTCGAGGGCACCGTGGTCACCGAGGCGGACATCGGCCGGGTGCTTTCGGCCTGCGAGGTGCCGGATTATGGCGAGGGCCGCGAGGTGCTGCACGCCCAGCCGATCAATTTCGCGCTGGATCACCGCAACGGCATGGCCGACCCGCGCGGGCAGATCGGCAACGCGCTGACCTGCGACATGCACATGCTCACGGTCGAGGCGGCGACGATCCGCAACCTGCTGCACTGCATCAACCGCTGCGACCTGGACCTGGCCGGGCTCGCCTCTTCCGCCTATGCCAGCGGCATCTCGGCGCTGGTCGAGGACGAACAGCAACTGGGCGCGGCCTGCATCGACATGGGCGGCGGCACCACCAGCCTGTCGATCTTCATGCACAAGCACATGATCTTTGCCGACACGGTGCGCATGGGTGGCGATCACGTCACCAGCGACATTTCCATGGGGTTGCAGGTGCCGCTGGCCATGGCCGAGCGGATCAAGACCTTCTACGGCGGCGTCATCGCCACCGGCATGGACGACCGCGAGATGATCGAGGTGGGCGGCGAGACCGGCGACTGGGAACGTGACCGCCGCAGCGTCAGCCGGGCCGAGCTGATCGGCATCATCCGCCCCCGTGTCGAGGAGATCCTCGAAGAGGTGCGGATGCGGCTGGACGCGGCCGGCTTCGAACATCTGCCCAGCCAGCAGATCGTGCTGACGGGCGGGGCGAGCCAGATTCCCGGCCTGGATGGGTTGGCCAGCCGCATCCTGGGCCACCAGGTGCGCCTGGGCCGGCCGCTGCGCGTGCAGGGGCTGCCACAGGCCGCCACGGGTTCGGCCTTCTCGGCCTCGGTCGGGCTGTCGCTTTTTGCTGCGCATCCGCAGGACGAATGGTGGGATTTCGACATACCGGCCGAGAAATACCCGGCCCGATCGCTGCGACGGGCCGTGCGATGGTTCAAGGAGAACTGGTGATACGCAAGATTTTGCCCAAATGCCGAGATACGGCGGTTTGGAGGGCCGAATTGGCCCATATTTTGCGGCATTTTTCCAGTTTTCTCGTGACCATCGGGCGCGATCCGGCTAGAATTGCGAATAATAAGGCGAAAAATGCCCGGTGGGACGGGCGCAGTAAAACAGGCGGACAGATACCATGACCTTGAACCTCTCCATGCCCGGACAAGACGAGCTCAAGCCACGCATCAGCGTTTTCGGCGTTGGCGGGGCCGGCGGCAATGCCGTCAACAACATGATCGAACAAGAGCTTCAGGGCGTCGAATTCGTCGTGGCGAACACCGATGCCCAGGCGCTCCAGCAATCCCGCGCCGAGCAGAAAGTGCAGATGGGCGTCAAGGTGACCGAGGGGCTGGGCGCTGGCGCCCGCGCCACCGTCGGCGCCGCAGCCGCCGAGGAAAGCATCGAGCAGATCGTCGACCACTTGGCAGGCGCGCACATGTGCTTCATCACCGCCGGCATGGGCGGGGGCACCGGCACCGGCTCGGCCCCGATCATTGCCCAGGCCGCGCGCGAGCTGGGTGTGCTGACCGTGGGTGTCGTGACCAAGCCCTTCCAGTTCGAGGGTGGCAAGCGGATGCGCCAGGCCGAAGAGGGCGTCGAGGCCCTGCAGAAGGTCGTGGACACGCTCATCATCATTCCCAACCAGAACCTCTTCCGGCTGGCCAACGAGAACACGACCTTCACCGAGGCCTTCGCGCTGGCCGACGACGTGCTCTACCAGGGCGTCAAGGGCGTGACCGACCTGATGGTGCGGCCCGGCCTGATCAACCTGGACTTCGCCGACGTGCGCGCGGTGATGGACGAGATGGGCAAGGCCATGATGGGCACCGGTGAGGCCGAAGGCGCCGAGCGGGCCGTGCAGGCCGCCGAGAAGGCCATCGCCAACCCGCTGCTCGACGAGATCAGCCTGGAAGGCGCCAAAGGCGTTCTGATCAACATCACCGGCGGCTATGACCTGACACTGTTCGAACTGGACGAGGCGGCGAACAAGATCCGCGAAAAGGTCGACCCCGACGCCAACATCATCGTCGGCTCTACCCTCGATACCGCGATGGAGGGGCAGATGCGCGTCTCGGTCGTGGCCACGGGCATCGACGCCGCCGAGAAAACCAGCGATGTGCCGCTGCCGCGCCGGTCCATGGCCGCGCCGCTGACCCAGCAGGTCGAAGCCGAGGCCCCCGCGCCGCAGCCCGAGCCCGAGCCCGAACCGCAGCCCACGGCCGCC
>NZ_JBKOTX010000373.1:0-2997 GCF_047086965.1 Roseovarius halophilus (ex Wu et al. 2025)
TCTACAACTTCTCATTCACCGACGAATCGGTTAGTCATCACATGGACAAGCGTCGATATAAAGAGAAATTCCTCAATGCCGTTTGACCCTGAGATTGCTCCGACGCGGTGGCCGATGGCCGGCTGGATCACGGGCAGGCGCGCACGGCGCCGCTGCACCCCTTCCTCAGGCGGATGCGCGGCGCGGGCACGCACCTGCGGGATGCCGCCGGGCTGGCCCTGCAGGGCAAGGCGGGGCTGGCGCGCATCGCGGCGGGCTTTGCCGTGG
Source organism: Roseovarius halophilus (ex Wu et al. 2025) (assembly GCF_047086965.1). Taxonomy (NCBI): domain Bacteria; kingdom Pseudomonadati; phylum Pseudomonadota; class Alphaproteobacteria; order Rhodobacterales; family Roseobacteraceae; genus Roseovarius; species Roseovarius halophilus (ex Wu et al. 2025). Next base: position 268 of record NZ_JBKOTX010000373.1, read on the forward strand.
TCAGCACGGGGCGTACCGTCTGGACCCTGCGCGAGGCCCTCGGCCCCGGCCTGAAAAACGCCATCGGCGGGTTCGACGCCCGGCTCTATTCACTGTCGCCGGGCCTGCCGCCCCGGCCGCCCGTCTCGCAGCCCGCCCCTGACAGTCCGGCGCAGGACCATGGCCGCATCGTCGACCGGCGCAAGGAGCCGGGCTGGACGCCGGATTTCACCGCCGACAGCCCGGCGGTCACGGTGCTGGTGCCCACGCTCAACCCCACCGAGGTCTTCGCCGGGATCGCCACCGCGCTCGATATCGGGCTGGGGCTGGCCCGGCGCGGCTTCGAGGTGCGCTTCGTGGCCACCGACCTGCCGATCTCCTCGCCCGGCAGCTCGCGCAGCTTCATCCTGAACCGGCTGGGCACGCAGGCCGGCGCGCAGGCGGCGGCGGGGCGCCTGCACCTGCATTGCGGCGTGCAGAGCACCACCCTGCCCGCCCATCGCGACGACATCTTCCTCGCCACCGCCTGGTGGAGCGCGCATGTCGCCGAGAAACTGGTCCGCCGCCACGGCATGACGCAGGAACGCTTCCTGTACCTGATCCAGGATTACGAGCCGCGCTTCTATGCCTGGGGGCCGGAATACGCCGACGCGGTGGCCAGCTACGGGTTCGATTTCGAGCCCATCTTCAACACCACGCTGCTGCGCGACTTCTTCGCCGGGGAAGGATACGGCTTTGCCACCGCCGACGCGCTGGCCTTTCACCCGGCGATCGACATCGCCCGCTATGCCCGCGGCGCCCGGCCCGGTCGCGGGGACGGGCCGCGGCGGCTGGCGCTTTACGGGCGCCCGGACGTGCCGCGCAACATGTACGCCACCGCCGTGGAGGCGCTGGCGCGCTTCGTGGCGGAGGCCGGGCTGGGCCCGCGCGACATCGAGCTGGTCTCGGTCGGGCAGCGCCATGGCGATGTCACCCTGCCCGGGGGGCTGACGCTGAAGAGCCTCGGCAAGCTGCCCTGGGAGGACTATCCCGACTACCTGCGCAGTGTCGACCTGGGGCTGTCGCTGATGTATTCGCCCCATCCCAGCCATCCGCCGCTGGAAATGGCCGCCGCCGGGGTGCGGGTGGTCACCAACCGGTTCGGCCCCAAGGACCTGGGCCGGCTGACCCCGGCGATCCGGTCGGTCCCGGCCACGGCGCCGGACCTGGCGCGCGCGCTGGCCGCTTCCTGGGAGGCGGGGCCGGTGCCGCGGGCGGACCGCGAGATCGACCTTGGCGCGCTCGGGCTCGCGCCCGAGGACATGATGGACAGGCTGGCCGCGCGGCTGGCCGGACGGCTGCCGCACGCGAAAGGACACCAGGCATGACCCGATCGATCATATTGCACGTGGGCTCGCCCAAATGCGGCTCGACCTACCTGCAATACGTGATGCAACAGAACGCCGGGCGGCTGCTGGCGCAGGGCATCCGCTATCCGGACGCGCCGGGGACGCATCCGGGCAACGCCGCCGACCTGGCCGACATCACCGCCGCGCAGGTCGCGGCGATGTTCGAGGACGGCGTGCACACGGCGGTGCTGAGCCACGAGGACCTCTATTCGCTGCCCAAGCGCGGCCGGGCGCTGGCCGCCATCGCCGCCGAGGCGGGCATCGCGGTGCAGCCGCTGGCCTTCCTGCGGCCCTTCAGCGATTTCGTCTTCGGCGATTACTCGCAATTCATGAAACAGCATTTCGAGACCTTCCTGGCCGAGCGGAAACCCTATGGCGGGCGCGATTTCGCCGCCTTCGCGCAGCGCCGGATCGACGGCATGAAACCGGCCGCCTACCTGCGCAACTGGGGCAAGCTGTTTCCCGACCGGCCGGTCGTGCTGGACAATGCCCGCAACATCCGCCCCGTGCTGGAGCGGCTGCTGGACCATCCCGAGGGGCTCGACTGGGAGGTGGCGGCCCACCGCACCAACCCCTCGCTGCGGATGGAGGATTGCGACCGCATCGCCGCCGCCATGCGCGACCCGGACCGCACCGACCGGGAGATCCGCAAGATGTTCCGCGACGCCTTCCACAACACGGGCGACCCGGATGCCGGGCGCAGCGCCGAACGCATCGCCTGGCTGGAGGCACAGTTCGAGCCCCAGAACGCGGCCCTGCTGGAGGAGTTCGGGTTCGACAACCGCCGCCCGGCCGACCCGGACGGGGGCTGAGCGGGCATGGCGCGCCGGATCATCCTGCACGTGGGCGCGCCCAAATGCGGCTCCACCTACCTGCAGCGCTGCCTCCTCCAGAGCCGCGAGACGCTGGCGGCGGCCGGCATCGCCTACCCGCATCCCGGCACGGGCCATCCCGGCAACGGCGCGGATATCAGGGACTGGGACGCGGGCCGGCTCGCGGCGCTGTTCGCGCCCGGCATCCATACCGCGGTGATCAGCCACGAGGACCTGCTCAACGCCACCAAGCGCGGCGCGCCGCTGGTCCGGCTGGCCGGCGAGGCGGGGATCACGCTGGAGGTGCTGGCCTTCCTGCGGCCGTTCCGCGATTTCATCTACGGCAGCTATTCGCAGCAGATGAAGCAGCATTTCGAAACCTGGCTGGCGGCCGGGCAGGCCTATGACGGGCAGGATTTCGACGCGTTCTGCGCGGCCTGGGCCGCGCGCTACCGCCCGGCCGGGAAACTGGCGTCCTGGGCCGGGATGGCCGCGCCCGGCCGCTTCACCCTCGCCCCGCATGACGCGCTGCGCCCCACGGTCGAGGCGCT
>NZ_JBKOTX010000374.1:0-2993 GCF_047086965.1 Roseovarius halophilus (ex Wu et al. 2025)
TGGTATCTCTCCGGTCGGGCTACGCCCTCCCTACGAAACACCACCCCAGCGTTCTCATCCTGATTGACGCTCGACTCTCACCTTGTTTGTCGCGCGGCACAAGACCACGATGGCAATTCATCTGGCTCTGCAGATCGCCTCCTGGGATGGGAATGGAAGCGCACCTATCTGGATGGGCCAGCGCATCGAAAAGACTGGCGTCACATTCGTCCTCACATACGAAGAGCCGACCGACAACATCCATCGCATCATGCACGAGATGTGCAAAGCCGAGGATCTCGATCCATCGATCATCGACACACGCTGCATCGTGAAGTCGATGCTTGACATCGACGCGAGTGGTGAACCGCTTGTCGCCCCTGATCCCAAGACGCGCGCCCCCTCGCCTACCGAGGAATACCACGCTCTGACCGAGGAGTTGCGTGAGATCGAGCGCGAAGTCGGCCCGATCGGCTGCATTGTCATCGACAACCTCGGCACTGCGTATTCGGTCAACGGCAACGATTACCAGGAAGCCAACAACGCGCTCCATTGGGTCCAGCGGTGGGCTGCTGAATTCGGCTCTCTGGTCGTGAATATCGGACATACGAATAAAGGCGCGCCCCCGCAGCGCGGACGGTACGGTGAAGCTCCAAGGGACCTGACTGACGAAGAGGTGTTGAACACGGTCATGGGCTCGACGGGCTGGATCTCGGCGCACCGTGCGACGATGGTAATGTGGCAACTACAGGAGGAGCAAGAACAGCAACTCGCCAAGAAACTCGGAGATAAAGACTTCGAGCCCGGCACAACCCGTCGGAAATACATTCATGCTCAGGTTTTGAAAGAGAACGTTCGAGGCATCTACACGGGGCGACTGACGCTTCGCCGCGACGGCGTCGGACTTACTGACATCTCCCAGAACGCGAAGCATGCGAAGAGCGGCGATTACCAAAAGAAAATGCGCGACCTCGCGACCGCGATCGGGAAATGCGACGCCCAAGGTATCACATTCATGCCGACCGGTAGCCGGGGGCTATATGAGAACCGCGATGCGCTCGGCGGCACCTTCTCGAATATGAAGAGAGCAAAGCTTGTCGCTCTTGCCAAGAACGCGCTGGATGAGGGAATTCTTTCCGTTTCCGAGGCAGATGGCCCTAAGAAACTGGTAAGCGAGGTGGATGATGGAGCCAACCGAAAGTATCGCGAACTCGCTCAGCGGGCAGTTGAGGTTGCCTTCGATCGCGGAAAGCCGTTTGCTCTGGACATGAAAGATCCGCTTAGCCCGATAGCACGGCGCGATGAGCTGCCTTTCACGCTGTCCGGGCTCAACGACGCAAAGTTGGAAATGGCATTCAAACTCGCTATGATGCATGGTGAGGTGAAAAGGTCAGGTCAGGATGGAGCCGCGCTTGGGCATCTGGTCCCGTCTACCGCGTAAAGAGATCCCGTAGCGGCCCGGGTAATGACCGCCTGCTGGGATACGGAGCGGCAACTCCCCCGGTAGCTTGTTTGCACGGCCCCGGCTTCGGCCGGGGCCTTTTTATGCGTCCGCTTGGATCTCCTCGAAGAGTATTTCCGCGATTCCGGAGCCGGGCATGGCCATTACCTCCGTGGATCCATCTTCGAGAACATCGAACGCGATATACTGATCCTCTTCATCGTGCGCCACATAAGCCGCCCGGCCATCTTCTTTCATGCCCGGGACCTGGTCGAGCGAATACGCGGTCCATCTGTAGCCCGTTGCGGGCTCCGATATCTTGGGATCTCGGGCGAGAACGTCGGCGAGGCTGTTGATATACCGCTTGTCCATTTCGGTTTTGATCGCAGTGACGGTCTCCTCGTCCACGTGCACCGGGAATTCGTATCGACCGGATATCGCGCCTAAGAATGTCGTTCTGTCCACGTCATTGAAGAACTGCGTAATTAAAAACAGCTCGCCGCTCCCGGTCGGCTCTTTGATGCCGTGCTCTGCCACGATATCGTCCGGGATCCGGCGTAGCCTGAACCCAGGCCCAGGAACTTCCGCTACACCATCGTCATAAAGATGGCATGTGAAGTCCTTTTTGGTTTCATCGCCGAGCTGAACCGTCAAATCACCGAGAGTATTTGTCGACCTGTAAAGCGTTTTTTCCATTCTACTCAATCCCTTCTGATTCTCGGCGAACCTGCCATCGGACTGTGACGAAAATTTGGAGCGAGGTCAGACACCGGGCGCGATTTCCTGGTCATGGCACATCGCGTTCGATATCGCTGGATTAGCCAGGACGGATATATCCACCTCAGCCTCGAGTGCGGCCGCATCGTTGGCGAGCACCGCCACGTGTGGGAATGCGCCCATGGCCCGATCCCACCTGACTACCAAATCCATCACATCGACCAGGATCGGGCGAACAACAAGCTCTGGAACCTGGCCGCCCTGCTCCCCGGCGACCACAAGCGGGCACACTGCGGCCACTGGATCGACACCAGCGGCCGGTGGTGGAAGCGCTGCACTACATGCCGCCGTCCAGCGCCTGAAGATGACTTCCCCACCAAGCGATACCGCGACGGGATCCGCCTGACCCGCGGCAACTGCAGGACCTGCGAGAGAGACAGACAGAGAGCCAAGAACGGGTGGCAAGGCGGCACCACGTCGAAGTTGGGTAAGCATTACGGCCCGCTGGCAATTGGCTGAGGACACAGCGCAGGAGATACCCATATGACCCGACATTCCCCAAGTTGCGTACCGTCTGACGTGAATATCGCCTGAATTTGCCCATCGGACAAGCGTTTTTCGCCCCGACCGGCGCCTGCGGTCGCGCAGGCTGCGGAAACTGGGCGGTGTGCGTCTTCAGATAATTTGGGACATCAGAGCGTGCTTTCGTTTGGAGGCTCTAGCTCATCCTTGATTGAGATTATGCGGTTTCAGTTTCGTGGCGCAAGCGCCGGGTGAGCATGGTTTTTCGTTTGATCTCCTCTCGCTGTTTCAGGATTTGCTCAGCGCGGCCGAAGTAGACATCGACGGGCGTCAG
>NZ_JBKOTX010000375.1:0-2982 GCF_047086965.1 Roseovarius halophilus (ex Wu et al. 2025)
CGGCTGCGGGTCCAGCGTGTCCAGCTCCGCGACCGCGTGGCGCAGGAACTCCTCTTCCTCGCGGATGCGGGCCAGTTCGGCTTCCGACGCGGCCAGCCGCTTGCGCGCCGCGGCAAGCTCGCGCCATGCCGCGCGCACCGTGTCGCGCACCGCGTCAAGCCCGCCGAAGTCATCCAGCAGCGCCCGGTGGGCCTTGGGGTCCAGCAACCCCTTGTCATCCTGCTGGCCGTGCAGCTCCACCAGTGTCTCCGACAGGCGCCGCAGGACCTCGCCGGAACACCGCCGGTCATTGGCCCATGCCGTCTTGCGGCCGTCACGCGTGTTGACCCGGCGCAGGATCAGTTCATCCCCCGCGGGCAACCCGGCCTCTTCAAGGATAACCCGCGCCGGATGGTCCCCCGGCAGGTCGAACACCGCCAGGACCTCGCCCTGCTTGCAGCCCTGCCGCACCAGCTCGGCCCGTCCGCGCCAGCCCAGCACGAAGCCCAGCGAATCGAGCAGGATGGACTTGCCCGCCCCGGTTTCCCCGGTCAGCACGTTGAGACCCGGCTCGAACGCCAGTTCGAGATGGTCGATGATCAGGATATCGCGGATATCAAGCGCGCGCAGCATCTCGCCAACCCGGGGGCCGTGCCCCCGCCTGCCCTACAGCCACCGTCCCAGAACCGTCTGGCGATAGACCTTGCGCAGCCAGTTGTCGCCGGCCGCCTCCAGCCGCAAGCCCTGATCGGTCAACAGCTTGTAACTGTCCTCGTACCATTCGGTGGCCTGGAAGTTGTGCCCGAGGATCGCCCCGGCGGTCTGCGCCTCGTCCGTCAGGCCAAGGGACAGGTACGCCTCCACCAGACGGTGCAGCGCCTCGGCGGTGTGGGTCGTGGTCTGGAAATCCTCGACCACCACGCGAAAACGGTTGATCGCGGCGGTGAAGTGCTCGCGCTTGAGGTAGTAGCGCCCCACCTCCATCTCCTTGGCCGCCAGATGGTCGAAGGCGAGATCGAATTTCAGGATCGCCGAGCGCGCGTATTCGCTGTCGGGGTAGCGTTCGATGACCTGCCGCAGCGATTGCAGCGCCTGGAAGGTCAGCCCTTGGTCGCGGCCGATCTCGTCGATCTGGTCGTAATAGCTCAGCGCCAGCAGGTACTGGGCATAGGCCGCGTCCTCGTCCGTTGGGTAGAAATCGATGAAACGTTGCGCGGCGGCGCGGCTTTCCTCGTAATCGCGGTCGAGGTGGTGCGCATAGGCCTGCATGATCACGGCGCGCTTGGCCCATTCCGAATAGGGATAGAGCCGCTCCACCTCGGAGAAGTTGCGCGCCGCCAGATCGTGATTCTTCTGGGCCAGATCGTACTCGGCCCGTTCGAATATCTGCTTCGCGGTGAAGTTCTCGAAATCGATCTCGCCGCGGTCCACGCGCCCATCCACGCCGCAGCCCGCGGCACCGACCGCCAGGATGAAGGCCGCGACCAGTTTCGCCCGGGACTTGCCGACTGTCATGCTCGATCTCACCTTCGTTGCGACATGGCGGGGGTCTACCCCACCGATCGCCTTGGTCCTAGCACATAAATTTTCGGGGCAAAACGCCTTTGCCGCATTTCCGGCGCCGATCTCAGGCCACCTGCGGTATCTCGTCCCAATGCACGCCGGTCCCCGGCAGGCGCGCCACCGTCGCGGCGTCGCACTCGACGATTTCATAGGCCGACGGGTCGGCGAAAAGCGTCCGCAAAAGCTCGTTGGTCAGCGCATGTCCCGCCCGGACGCCCTGATAGTGGCCCAGGACGGGGTAACCCGCCATCGCCAGGTCGCCGAGTGCGTCCAGCATCTTGTGGCGCACCGCCTCGTCGCGATGGCGCAATCCGCCCGGGCTCAGAACCCGGTCGCCATCGACGACAACCGCGTTTTCCAACGTGCCTCCCAATGCCAGCCCGTTGGCGCGCATGGTGTCCACGTCGGACTTGCGGCAGAACGTGCGGCTGCTGGCCAGTTCGCGAACGAAACTGCCGTTGGACATGTTCAGCAGCTTCTTCTGTGCGCCGATGGCGCTGTCCTCGAACTCGATGTCGAACTCGATCATCAATGTCTCGTGCGGCACCAGCCGGGCGCTCGCCGCGCCGCGCCGCGCCTCGACCTCGCGCAGGACCCGCAACGCCCGAACAGGCCGCGCCAACCGGCGCAGGCCGACATGCAGCAGGCCGCGCACGAATTGCGCGGAACTGCCGTCGAGAATCGGGATTTCCGCGCCCCCCACCTCGACCAGCGCGTTGTGCACGCCACAGCCCATCAGAGCGGCCATCACGTGTTCGACGGTCGAGATCGACACCCCGGCATCACCCTCCAGTCGGGTGCAGAGCGGGGTCTGGACCACGCGATCCCAGCGTGCGGGCAGGTCAGGCCCGCGGCCGTCCGGGTCGGTACGGCGGAACACGATCCCGCTGTCGGCGGGCGCAGGCCGCACGGTTACCCGGGCCTGCCGGCCCGAGTGCAGGCCCGTCCCGTCGAAGGAAACAGATGATGCCACCGTGGTCTGCAACGTGATCCTCAAGCATGGGCAGGGCTGGCCCCGCCGTGAGCGTTGGGAATTTCTAAATTCCTAGCGAACGCGGCTCAACTCAATCTTTGCAACGCTCTGAAACATCGGATTCCGGGCGCTGGCGAAAATCCGCCAATGGCACGGCCGGCCCGCCCAAGAGCTTGAACGGAAACAAGAAAGCCACCGTACGACGATGGCTTTCCAACGGGTTTTCGGGCGGTGTCCGCGCGGGTCAGTTCGCCTGACGCCGCAGGAAGGCCGGGATCTCGATCTGCTCGTCCTCTTCCTCGACCGGCTCGGCCGACGCGCTGCGTTGCGCGCTGGCCTGAACCGGCGGCTGCTGCCGCGCGGGCCGTGCACCCGGCCGTTGCTCGGCTTCGTGGCCGTGCCCGGTCATGCGGTTGATCAGCGAATTGATCCCGAAGCGCGGCCGTTGCTCGGCGGCGGGCGCCTCG
>NZ_JBKOTX010000376.1:0-2966 GCF_047086965.1 Roseovarius halophilus (ex Wu et al. 2025)
GAGCATCAATGCCCTCGCCGAGACCATCAACGGCTTGTACAAGGCCGAGGTCATCGAGCACGAGGGGCCGTGGCGCGGCAAGAAAGACGTCGAGCTTGCAACCCTGGATTGGGTGCATTGGTACAATGAAAAACGCCTATACGGCCCGCTCGGATATATCTCACCCGCAACAGCAGAAAGGAACTTCTACAATGCCGAACTCACGGCTAAGGTCGCCGCTGAGTGACCAACTCCAACCTCTCCGGTAAACCCGGTCTGGTTCATCTCACCCCACCCTAACGGCGACATCGCATACTTTTGGTAGCTTGCATCAAGCTGAGAATATGCGCAATCATGTAAAAAAATAAGGCGAAACAATGTTTTCACACCATATTGGCATTGACTTGGGGACGGCGAACACCGTCATTGTAACAGTAAGGAAAGGCATCGTGCTAGATGAACCCTCTGTTGTTGCCTTTCACGAGTACAAAGGCAAGAAGAGTTTCCTGGCCGTGGGTGAAGACGCAAAGTTAATGCTCGGCAAGACACCCGAAAGCATCGTCGCAAGCCAGCCATTGAGAGATGGTGTGATCGCAGACTTTGACCACGCTGAAACGATGATTAAGCAATTCTTCAAAAAGGCCATGCCGCGTAGTAGATACTGGAAGCCCAAGGTTGTGGTCTGTGTACCTTTTGGTGCCACGCCTGTCGAAAAGAGAGCCATACAGCAGGCGATCAAAGCGGCTGGCGCAAGCTCTGCTGGGTTACTAGAGGAGCCAATGGCGGCGGCCTTAGGGGCAAACCTCCCAGTCTTAAAACCGAAAGGATCAATGGTCGTCGATATCGGTGGCGGCACCACAGAAATTGCTGCCATCGCCCTTGGTGGTATAGTTGAGGCAACTTCTATAAAAATTGGCGGAAATCATTTTGACGCATTGGTAATTCAAAGAACGAGAAAAAAGTTAAATCTCAACATTGGCGGGGCGACAGCCGAAAAAATCAAACTCGAAATTGGAACTGCCACGAGTCCGGATCTAGTTGATTGTAAAGAGCCGCTTCTTATTTCAGGTGTTGGCAGCACGGATGGAATTCCAAAGTCAGCAAGCACGAATCAACGAGACTACGCTGCCGCTGTGAAGCCATTGATCGACAACATCGAAAACGCCATTAGGAGTGTCCTTGAAAGAACACCGCCCGATTTGGCGTCTGATGTGTACCAAGATGGCATAACTCTAACCGGCGGTGGCTGCCTCTTGTATGATTTGGATGTCGAGCTCACCAGACGCTTAGCTATCCGAGTTGTTGTGGCGGAAAACCCAAAATATTGTGTTGCCTACGGCGCAGCACGTGCTGTCGAAATGGGTAAAAAGTTCATTCATGCCATTGAGTACGACCTATAGAAGATCGAAGATAACCACCGGAGCACCACACCACTGTCGCGCCCACATCCTCAAGTTCAGCGCACGCTACATACTCAAAAACACGACGGTAGTCGTCCTGTCACGCCAAAAGTACTTTTAGCAGGCAAGCCAGAGACGCTCTGAAATTTTTAGCTGGACACCTTAGCCAGCAACCAAACTTTCAGTAAGCGCATAGCCTTTGGCACAGGCACGCAAATGCCAATGGTCTGCTGCAAGTACAGCGTCGCGCAGGTTGGAGAACCACGCAATGCGATGCACGCCATTCTGACCGTTGCTGCCCCACTCTCTGACTACGGTATATTCACCGAATAGGTTATACCCCACATCTACGCGGTAGAAGCTGGGCCGTTCTGCATGATGATGAACAAGCGTAATCATTGTGGCAGTTAAGGAATCGTTTGCGATGTATGCAGTTTTGCAGAACCCCTCCCCGCACACCAGCCCTCCAGCCAATCGGTGTGGAACAACACAGGTTTGCCAAACTGTGTCGCGTTCGCGTGGTGCGCCAACTGTGTTTGCGAAACTGGGTTGAACAACTGTGTTCCCCTACTTCTCGTCCTCGCCCACGCCCGCACCACCTTCCGCCTTCTGTGCCGCATAGGCCTCCACTGACAGCTCATATCGCTTGCCCGTAAACATATCCTTTTTCATGCGCGGGGTAAGGTGGCTGTAATGGCGTTCGATCATGCCAATCGATGTGCCCATCTGCTGGGCCAGTGCGTGGATATCCATGCCGTCGTTTACCAGTGCAAAGGTGGCGTAGGTGTGCCGCAGGCTGTATAGCACGCGATTGTCGCCCGTCTTGGGGAAAATCAACAGATTGTGCTTGGTCAAAAACGCTTTGAAGGTCTGGCGCAGGTTGTCCGTGACTGTTCCGTCAGGCAGGCAGAACACGGGCAGGTCCAGCTTCTGCTTGAGCATAGCGTAGAACTCAATCTCCTTGATCGCTTCCGTGCGAGAGTGCAGGCGCTTGAGATAGTCAATCGTGCCAGCCCGCCCAATCGCTTCATGCGGCTTGGTCTTGCCGTGCAGGTAAAACTCCACATATTCCAAGCCGTTGTCTTCGAACACGGTCACGTGCTTCCAGCGCAGGTTTTCCGCTTCGGTGCCGGGTCGCATTCCGGTGTTGGCCACAATCAAAACATAGTCGCGCAGCAGGTGGCGCATATCGCGTGACTTGCCGCCTTTGCCCTGTTCGATCCAGTGCGGGAGCTTGCGGATCATCTTGCGATAATCTTCCCGGCTGAAATCAGGCCGCCGTTTTGCGCCTTCGCCTTTGTTTGCCAGTATGGGCACCTTGGCTTGCGTGATGAAACCCCGTGCCACAGCCTCGTCGTACACACGGTTCATAGCGGAATTGTGTGTGTTCAGTGTACTGGCTTTGGGATCGCGCCCAATCACCCGCTTGCGCCACGCGTTGAAGTCCTGAATTTTTTGATGGTCGATGCTGGTGATGAAGGTCTTGCCAAGATTGAGCAACCTGAGGTCTGGAAATTCTGCTGAGAGCGGGTCATGCATCCTGGCATTCCCATTTGATGTAGGCCTTCGTTTCGGAGGCCCATTTTT
>NZ_JBKOTX010000377.1:0-2961 GCF_047086965.1 Roseovarius halophilus (ex Wu et al. 2025)
GGGGAAATTGATGTTGTAGAAGATGCCGTAATCGTCCTGCGTCCAGACACCCTTGTCCAGCAGGGTACGCAGGGTCTGCATCCCGTGGGCGCGGGCGGCCGCGGCCGGTGGTCCCGATCTTGACGCCGGGACGCGCCGCCGCCTCGCGGGCGCGGTCCAGTTCGCCGTGAATGGGCAGGATGAGCGGCGTGTTCTCGGCAATCATCAGCGTTTCCGGCGTGATCTCCACCCCCTGTCGGCGGATCGTCTCGATCTCGGACAGCAGGTTCCACGGGTCCAGAACCACGCCATTGCCGATCACGCTCAGCTTGCCGCCGCGCACGACGCCCGAGGGCAGGGCGTGCAGCTTGTAGACGGCCTCGCCGATCACCAGCGTGTGGCCGGCATTGTGCCCGCCCTGAAATCGCGCGATCACGTCCGCGCGTTCGCTCAGCCAGTCGACGATCTTGCCTTTCCCCTCGTCGCCCCACTGGGCGCCCACGACAACGACATTCGCCATGATGATCCTTTCCAAACCGGTGCCGAACCCGCGTCCGTATAGCCATCCCCGCGCGACGGCGAAACCGCAAATTCACCGCGCGCCACTGGACAGGCGCGCGCGCTCTGGGCATTTAATGCGCGGACACGTCACGGGGGCTGTCATGGTCGCTTTCATCCTGCGCTGCGTCGTGGCCTTCGGGCTGCTGGCCGCCACGTTCAACCCCACCCGGTGGAGCTATACCCGCTGGGTGCGCGCGAACTTCTACGAGGAAATGCCGCTCGCCGTGCTGATGGGGCTGGTGCTGCTGGTGGGCTATATCATCTACCTGCGTGCGACCTTGCGCTCGATCGGGGCGCTCGGCATGACGCTGGTCCTGTCGCTTGTCGCATCGCTGCTGTGGGTGCTTCACGACTACGACCTGCTCACGCTCGACAATCCCGCGCACAACACGTGGCTGGCCCTCGCCGCGCTCTCGCTCGTCCTCGGGATCGGGCTCAGCTGGTCGCATGTGCGCCGCCGGCTGTCGGGACAGGCCGACATGGACGACATCGACGAATGAGCCGCGCGCCGCGGGGTCCGGTCCTGCAGGGTCATCCGGGCATACCGGGGTTGCCACGGTCGCGCGGACGGGAAAGTCATTGGTCAAGCGCGCGCTTTGAGTTACACTGATTTCAAAAAACGCCTAGAAAAGGCAGGTCAGAGCAGTGGGCTACAACATAAGCGAAGTCACCGGCGCCACGGGCGGCTTGGACACATGGACATTCGACGTTGCCTTGAACGGCAGCGCGGTCACGACCGTTTCCGGGGATTTCGACGAGGTCCCGATTGGCGGCGGACCCGGCGGCGAAGCCGCCGCGGGGTACGATTTCAGCGTGACCAGTGGGGGCGCCTTCGGCACGCTCGCCGCCGACCCGACTACCGGCGCCTTCACCTTCACCATCGACCGTGACGCCGTGTTCGGTTCCGGGTCCGACCAGACCGTCGAGATCGCGGTCACCGGCGGCGACGGCGAGAATTCCGACACGGATACGGTCTTCATCAACCTGACGATCTGTATTGCCCGCGGCACGCTGATCGAGACCGAATCCGGCCCCGTCCCCGTCGAGCAGTTGCGCATCGGCGACAGGGTCCGCACCGTCGATGGATCGGCCCAGCCCGTGAGGTGGGTCGGATGCCGAAACGTCCCGGCCCGCGAGCTGCTTGCCGACCCGGCGCTGCGTCCCGTCCGGATCGCCGCTGGCGCGCTCGGCAAGAACCGGCCCGCCCGCGAGCTGACCGTGTCCCCCCAGCACCGCATTCTTGTCGGTGACTGGCGGGCGGAACTCTTCTTCGGCGAGTCGCAGGTGCTGGTGCCGGCCAAGGCACTGGTCAACGGCACGACCATCCGCATCGATCACGACGCGGACGGGGTCGCGTATTTCCACGTGCTTTTCGACCGGCACGAGATCATGCTCACGGAGGGCCTGCCGACCGAGAGCTTTCACCCCGGTGACTACGCGCTGCGCGCCCTCGAAAGCGCGACCCGGGACGAATTGCACAAACTCTTCCCCGAGCTTGTCGATGGCGCAGGCGCACCCGAAACCGCGCGCATGGTCCTGCGCCCGTGGGAAAGCGCGCTTCTCCAGCCCGGCCGGCCGATGACGGAGAGGATGGCGACATGACAGCGCTGACCGATGCAAGTGGTCGCCCCCTGCCCGATATCGAAGTCCCCGGCCCCGAACGGCTGCGTATCTACGGCGACATGGCTTTCCTCGCCTTCCGCAGCCCACGCCATGCGCGGATGCCGGTGTCGCAACTGCGCGCCTACCTCGAACCGCCACTGCTTCTGGGCCAGTTCCGGGTATTCCGCTTCGACGGCATCGCGCGCGGTCTTTATACGTGGGGCTGGCTCGGCCAAGAGGCCGAGCGCCGTCTCGTCACCGGCGGGCAACTGACCCCCGAGGACTGGACCAGCGGCGACCGCCTCTGGATCGTGGACATCATGGCGCCGTACAAGGGGATGACCCGGAGCATGGTCCGCTGGATCATGGAAAAGGGCCATTTCACGGACACGGATTTCTTCTTCCGCCGCGTGGGTGATGACGACCGTACGCGCCGGATCGTCCATATCGACTTCCGGCGGCGGGACCTTGCGAAGGTCTACTCCGAGGCCGACTTCCTCAAGGCGACCGACTGACCCGCGCCCCGGTCGCGCGGGCACCCGCGCCAGAGAATGCCGGGTTGCAGCGGCGGCGCGATTTGCATAGATACCGCCCCAACGCGCAACACATCGCAGACAGGCCGCCCAACATGGAAAACGTCGTCCTCATCATCCACCTTCTTCTTGCGCTGGCGCTGATCGGCGTCGTGCTGCTGCAACGCTCCGAAGGTGGCGGGCTCGGCACAGCCGCCGGCGCCCGGTCAGCAATTGCAGCGACACAAGCCCGACGACCGCCGCCAGCAGCGTGGGCAGGCCGGGCACCGCGGACAGGGGCGAAACA